>CAKZKV010000114.1 GCA_937124505.1 uncultured Alphaproteobacteria bacterium | reverse complement strand
TGCCCCGCTTTTGCGGGGCATTTTTTTCCCCCCGCCCCCAACCAAACCTGCGCTTTTCCACCTCTTCCTCTTTATCTTGACGCTCCCGCGAACAACTTCTAGGATGAACCATTGTTAACCCTTCCGTGAAATATCCAGGAACGTCTCTGATGCCGGAATATAATGCAAATATCTCCTTTTTCACAAAATGGATCCCCGTTAAAAACTGGTTTGACTCCCACCCTTTACTGACCCCTGTTTCTTTTTCCAGTACACTCGCCGCGTGTGATGCCATTAACAGAGAGGTAAACACCAACTTTGTCTATGTACGGGACGGTATCAGCGATACCTGGCTGACCCCGCCGGAATTTAAAGCCCGGGGGTATGGGGATTGCGAAGATTTTTCGATTTACAAAATGTCAAAACTGATTGAAAGGGGCGTTCCGAGGCAACTTATGGAACTTGTCATCTGTTTTGATAAACAAAGCCGGGAATATCACTGCGTCCTGCGCGTGTTTGCAGGGACACGCCAGTATATTCTGGACAATCAGCACGTCCGCCTTTTGGGTAAAACGTCGTTTGAAGACCGCTATCAAGCTATTTACGCGTTGAGCCTGTCCGGCTGGCGTCTGTGCGAAGAACCATAAGGGGATCAATTTATAAAAAAACGCTTGCATTGCCCCCGTGAAGTATGGTTAATACCATTTCAATTAAAATTTAATTAGAGTTTATTGAACATGGATAATCAAAGCATTCGCATTCGCCTGAAGGCATTCGACCACCGCATTCTTGATACAAGCGCGGCTGAAATCACAAACACTGCCAAGCGCACAGGTGCCAAGACCGTTGGCCCTCTTCCCCTGCCTACAGACACGGAGCGTTTCACCGTCCACCGTTCTCCTCACGTCAATTCCAAATCAAAAGAGCATTTTGAAATGCGCACACACAAGCGTCTTCTTGACATTGAAGAGCCAACGCCTCAAACAATCGACGCTCTGATGAAGCTGGATCTGCCGGCTGGCGTTGACGTGGAAATCAAAATCCGCGACAAGGCCGCGTAAAACAGTTTTTAAAAACCTCTTGCGTTTAGGAACTCGTTTGAGTATAAAGCGCTACAAATAAAAATTTATGTCCTGTTTTGCCGTTTGAGCATAGCCGGACCAATGAAGGAAAAAATAAATGCGTACTGGATTAATCGCACAGAAAGCCGGAATGACCCGTATCTTCGATCTGGAAGACGGAAAACAAATCCCGGTCACTGTTCTCAAAATTGAAAATTGTCAGGTCACAGCCGTCCGCACAGAAGAAAAAGACGGATATACAGCTCTACAGCTTGGTGTCGGGACAGCCAAGGTCAAGCGCGTGTCCAAGGCACAGCGCGGACACTTTGCCAAAGCAAAAGTCGAGCCTAAGAAAAAGCTGGCTGAATTCCGCGTTGCCCCTGAAAACACAGTTGAGATTGGTGCCGAACTTGGCGCAAATCATTTTGTCGTTGGCCAATTTGTTGATGTGCAATCCACATCCAAAGGGAAAGGCTTCCAGGGGGCTATGAAACGTCATAACTTCGGTGGGATGCGCGCGACACACGGTGTTTCTGTCTCTCACCGCGCCCACGGTTCAACTGGTCAGTGTCAAGACCCTGGTAAAGTTTTTAAAGGCAAGAAAATGGCCGGTCACATGGGTGATGCCACAGTTACAGTGCAGAACCTGAAGGTGGCCGCGATTGATGAAGAAGATAATCTGATTCTGGTGCGCGGCGCCGTCCCGGGTGGAAAAAACGCATGGATCCTGATCAGCGATGCTGTTAAAAAACCGGCTCCGGAAGGTGTTCCTCTCCCCGCAGGCTTGCGCACACAACCTGCTCCTGCTGAAGAACAGAATACAGAGGAAACACAGGTAGACGAAACAGAGATTCCTGCAGAGGAAACGCCAGTCGCCGATCAGGCTGTTGAAGCAGATGCGCCTGCCGCTGCGGAGCCTGCAAAAGAAGAAGCTCCTGCTGAAACCAAACAAGACGAGAAGAAAGACTAAGACATGAAACTCGCAATAACAAAATTAGGCGGCGGTAAAGCCGGAGATATTGAACTTGATGATGCCATCTTCAAGGCGCCTGTTCGTACGGACATTATGCACCGCATGGTGAACTACCAGTTGGCAAAGCGTCAGGCCGGAACGCACCACACAAAAACACGTGCCGAAGTGTCTGGAACAGGTAAAAAACCATGGCGTCAAAAAGGGACAGGCCGCGCCCGTGCGGGTGATCTGAAACGTCCTCAGGACCGTCAGGGCGGCGTTGCCTTTGGTCCGCGGACACGTTCACATGCATTCGACCTGCCAAAGAAAATCAAGCAGATCGCTCTGAAATCAGCCCTGTCTTCCAAGGCTGCAGCAAATAAGCTGATCGTACTGGACGAAGCTGTTTCAAAAGATCATAAAACAAAGCCGATGGCTGCTGCTCTGGCAAAAATGGAAATTGACAGCGCCCTGATCATTTCGGGTGCGGAAGTAGATGCCAACTTTGCCCGCGCGACAAACAACATTCCTAAAATTGATGTTTTGCCGGCCCAGGGCCTAAACGTTTATGACATCCTGCGCCGCGATACGCTCATCATGACAAAGGAAGCCGTTGAAACAATTACAGCGCGTCTGAACGGTGAGACTCCCAAGGCAGAGAAAAAAGCAAAAGAAGCGGCTCCTAAACAGGAAAAAGCTGCGGCTGCAAAAAAAGCCCCTGCCAAGAAAACCGCTGCAAAAAAGGAAACTGAATAATGGCTGCGAAGAAAAAAGATAAAGTTGAAATTGCCGAGTGGATGTACAACGTCATCCGTGGCCCTCACATCACCGAAAAAGCAACGCTTGGATCCGAATACGGGCAAGTGACGTTCAAAGTTGCAAATGATGCAACAAAGCCGCAAATCAAGGCTGCTGTTGAAACGCTATACGGTGTCAAGGTCAAGGCCGTGAACACACTGCTTCAAAAGGGTAAAAGCAAACGCTTTAAAGGCGTTCTGGGTCGCCGTTCTGATTTCAAAAAAGCGATTGTCACGCTGGAAGAAGGTCAGATGATTGATACAGGAACCGGTATCTAATAAATAACAAGATAAGATAACAAACTATGGCGCTTCCGCCGAGAATGGAGAAAGAAAATGGCATTAAAAACATATAACCCTACGTCCCCGGGACGTCGTCAGTTAGTAACTGTCACACGGGACGAACTGCACAAAGGCGCTCCTGAAAAATCCTTAACAGAAGGAAAAAAGAAAACAGGTGGTCGTAACAATACAGGTCGCATCACGACTCGTCACATTGGGGGTGGTCATAAGCAACGCTACCGCCTGATTGACTGGAAGCGCACAAAAAAAGATGTGGAAGCCACAGTTATCCGTATTGAATATGACCCGAACCGTACAGCGTATATTGCCCTGATTGAATATACAGACGGTGAAAAAGCCTATATTCTGGCGCCACAACGCCTGAGTGCTGGTGACAAAGTGATTTCCGCTGACAAAGCCGATATTAAGCCGGGCAATGCGATGCCGTTGGCCAATATGCCTGTCGGAACGATCATTCACAACATTGAACTGAAACCAGGTAAAGGCGCACAGATGGCTCGTTCTGCCGGTGCTTATGCCCAACTGGTTGGCCGTGATCATGGCTATGCCCAGATCAAGCTGCCTTCCGGTGAATTACGTATTGTTCTGGGAACCTGTATGGCCTCTGTTGGCGCTGTGTCCAATCCGGATCATTCAAATGAAAACAAAGGCAAGGCCGGTCGTAACCGCTGGCTGGGAAAACGTCCGACCGTTCGCGGCGTGGTCATGAACCCGGTCGATCACCCGCATGGTGGTGGGGAAGGCCGTACCTCTGGTGGCCGTCATCCGGTCACACCTTGGGGGAAACCAACAAAAGGGGCAAAAACACGTAAGAACAAGACAACGGACAAGTATATTATTCGTCGTCGTAAGACAAAGAACAAGAAATAAACGATGTCCCGGCGTCGTTGTCGCCCGGACAAATTTATCCCTGTCTGGGCGGGGGTACAGTAGAAAAGGAAAAGTTAATATTCTTGACAAATTGCCCGTTTCATGCGATTTTGAAGGTATTAATTAAGGAGTGAGAAAATGGTTGCAAACAGTATGGCTGGTGCTATGGGAATCGCCTCCCGGAACAGTTATGAGCTGAGAGACTTGGCAGATGGCATGGGAAATGCGTGCCAGGGACGTTTTGCACAACAGAAATTTGCGGCAGCGCGTCGCGCACATGGTGTTAAAATAAATGCGCGCGCTGTTGGTTTGGAATACACACGCTAATATATAAAGAAAGAGATTACTAAATGGCACGTTCAGTTTGGAAAGGACCTTTTGTTGACCGCTCACTTTTACAAAAAGTTGAGACAACACTTGAAAGCGGCAAGCGCCAGATCATTAAAACATGGAGCCGTCGCTCCACGATCCTGCCGCAATTTGTCGGCCTGACATTTGGCGTTCACAATGGCCACAAGTTCATCCCGGTTCTGGGGACAGATAACACGGCCACAAGCTGGGTGAATTCGCGCCGACTCGCACCTACTACGGTCATGGTGCGGACAAAAAATCCAAAAGATAATCATAAATATTGATTGCAATCGATATAAAGCACGATTTTTTTTAGATCGTGCTTTTTTCATGGCGATATTTCAAAGTCCTGTGACAATTAAAAAGCCGTTAAAATTCAAAAAAGCCCTTGCAAAAAAAAATAAAACCAAGTAAAAAGACCCATCTTCGGACTCGTATCGTGAATGACACACGGTCAACCAAAGGATTTCAGCGCCTTTCGTGATGATCATTAGGCGCTTTTTATTTTGAGACTTTGTAAAAAAGGTAATTGGAAAGACAATGGGACAAACAGCAAACGCACCCCGCACACAGGACAATGAGGCACGTAGTTTCCTCAAGCACCTGCGTACGTCACCGCAAAAACTAAATCAGGTCGCCACAATGATTCGTGGCAAAAATGCAGGGCGCGCCCTGATTGATCTGGAATTCTGCAGTCGCCGCATTTCAAATGACGTGCGCAAATGCCTCGAAAGCGCGATTGCCAATGCTGAAAACAACCATGGGCTGGATGTTGACCGTCTCGTCGTTGCCGAAGCTTATGTCGGAAAATCCGTTCGTATGAAACGCTTTCATGCTCGTGGTCGTGGCCGCGGCAACCGTATTATCAAGGATTTTTCCAACCTCACTATTATTGTAAGAGAACAGGACGCTTAACTCATGGGACAAAAAGTTAATCCAATCGGAATACGTGTCGGCATCAACCGGACTTGGGAGAGCCGCTGGTTCGCCAAAAGAGAATATGCTGAAAAGCTGGTCGCGGACCTGAAGCTGCGTGATTACATTAAGGATAAGCTAAAACCTGCTGGAATCAGCAACGTTGTGATTGAGCGCGCAGCAAAAAACACGTCCGTTAAAATTTACACGGCCCGCCCAGGTGTCATTATCGGCAAAAAAGGTGCGGATATTGAAAAACTGCGCCGTGATCTGTCCGCACGCGCCGGCGGAGATGTCTCCCTGAATATTATTGAAGTCCGCAAGCCTGAGATTGATGCTCAACTGGCCGCAGAAGGTGTTTGCCAACAACTGGAGCGCCGTGTGTCTTTCCGCCGTGCCATGAAACGCGCCGTGCAATCAGCTCTTCGTATGGGCGCACAGGGCATTCGTATTAATGTGTCCGGTCGCCTGGGCGGCGCAGACATTGCTCGTACGGAATGGTATCGTGAAGGCCGCGTGCCTCTGCATACACTGCGCGCTGATGTTGATTACGGCTTTGCAGAAGCCCTGACAACATACGGGATTATCGGCGTCAAAGTCTGGATTTATAAAGGTGACGTCATGGAACATAATCCGCAGGCACGTGACCAGCGCATTAATGATGCACAAAGCAGTGGCGGAAACCGCCCACATGCAGGACATAAGAAGTAATTTTGGATAAGTGATTAGGATAAGACAATGTTATTACCCAAGCGTACAAAATTCAGAAAGCAGTTCAAAGGCCGCATTAAAGGCGAAGCCAAAGGCGGGACTGATCTGAACTTCGGCTCTTTTGGCCTGAAAGCCCTTGAGCCTGATCGTATTACAGCGCGTCAGATCGAAGCGGCTCGTCGTGCGATGACACGTCACATTAAGCGTCAGGGTAAAATCTGGATCCGCATTTTTCCGGATACGCCTGTTTCCAAAAAGCCTCTGGAGGTTCGTCAGGGTAAAGGGAAGGGTTCCGTTGAATTCTGGGCAGCAAAAGTCAAGCCAGGCCGTATTATGTTTGAAATGGAAGGCGTTAATGAGAATTTGGCACGTGAGGCCCTTAGCCTTGCTGCCGCAAAGTTGCCGATCAAAACAAAATTTGTAAAGCGTATCGGCGCATAAGAGGAGCAGGAATAAGACAATGGCTGAAGCAATTAAAAAATATGAAGAGTTAAAAGGGAAGTCTCAGGACGAGCTGAACAAGATGCTGCTCGACCTTCGTAAAGAGCAGTATAACCTGCGCTTTGAGAAAGCTAACGGAACACTTGACAATACAGCAAAAATGCGTAAAATTCGCCGCTCCATTGCCAAAATTAAAACTGCTGTCAACAGCACGAAGAAAGCATAAGGATTAAGTACATGCCAAAACGCATACTTGAAGGAAAAGTTGTTAGCGACAAAATGGACAAGACCGTCACAGTTCTTGTTGAGCGTCGCTTTATGCACCCGGTTTATAAAAAGTACGTGAAACGCACAGACAAGTATGCGGCACATGACGAGAGCAATGCCATCAAAGAAGGTGACGTTGTTCAGATTGAGGAATGCAGACCGATTTCCAAGCGGAAAACATGGGCTGTCATTCAAGGCGGTGCTGCTGCAGCACCTGCGAACAAAAAAGAAACAAAAGCCAAGGCAGTGCCTAAGGCAGAAAAAGAAACCAAGGAAAAGGCATAAACCATGATTCAGATGCAATCAAATATGGAGGTCGCTGATAATTCTGGTGCAAAACGCGTCCAGTGTATCAAGGTTCTGGGTGGGTCACACCGCCGCACCGCTAACGTTGGCGATGTTGTGGTTGTGTCTGTCAAGGATGCGATTCCGCGCGGAAAAGTAAAAAAAGGTGCGGTTCATAAAGCCGTGATCGTTCGCAGCGCCTTTGGCCTGAAACGTGGTTACGGTGAAAAAATCCGCTTTGATAAAAACGCCTGCGCTTTGATCAACAATAACGGTGAGCCGATCGGTACACGTATTTTTGGCCCTGTGACCCGCGAACTACGTGGAAAAGGCTACATGAAAATTATCTCACTCGCCGGGGAGGTGCTATAAGATGACGGCTCCAAAACTAAAAATTAAAAAAGGCGATCAGGTTGTGATCCTGACGGGAAAAGACAAGGGCGCCAAAGGTGAAGTTTTAAAAACGCTGCCGACGGAATCTCGCGTGATTGTGCAGGGTGTCAACATGATGACCAAGCATAACAAACAATCACAGATGGGGCCTGGCGGTATTGAGAAGAAGGAAGCCCCGATCCACATTTCAAATGTGGCCTTGGCTGACCCAAAATCAGGCTCTGCTTCTCGTGTTGGTTACACCACGTTGAAGAGTGGAAAAAAAGTTCGCGTCGCGCGTAAATCAGGTGAGACGGTTGAATAAGGATTAGGAAGATGACACAGACAAAAGCACGTCTACACGAAGAATATGAAAGCAAGATCATCAAGGCTCTGAATGACACGTTCGGGTACAAAAACCCGCATGAAGTTCCAAAGCTGGAAAAGATCGTGCTCAATATGGGCTGCGGTGATGCCTCTAATGACCGGGGTCTTTTAAACGAAGCGGTGGAAGCCATGACTTTGATTTCCGGTCAAAAAGCCGTGATCACAAAGGCACGCAAGTCAAATGCTTCCTTTAAAATTCGTGAAGGCATGAATATCGGCTGCAAAGTAACCCTTCGCGGTCAAAGAATGTACGAATTTCTGGACCGCCTGATCACGATTGCGATGCCACGTATCCGTGACTTCCGCGGGATCAACGAAAAAAGCTTTGATGGAAACGGGAATTATGCCATGGGCATCAAGGAACATATTATTTTCCCGGAAATCAACTATGACAAGGTCAACAAAATTCGTGGGATGGACATTATTGTTTGTACTTCCGCAAAAAATGACAATGAAGCAAAGGAACTCCTAAAACATTTCAGATTTCCTTTCAAGGACAACAAGCAACAAGGATAAGAAATTAATATGGCAAAAGTTTCTATGATAGAACGCGACAAAAAACGCGATAAACTGGTGAAAAAATACGCTGCCAAGCGTGCTGCCTTGAAAGCGGTGATTAAAGACCGCTCAAAATCACCGGAAGAGCGTTTTCAGGCTGTTTTGGATTTATCTGAACTTCCTAAAAATGGCGCGGCTATTCGGAAACGTAACAGATGTGCCCTGACCGGCCGCCCACGTGGTTACCACAGAAAATTCAGCCTGAGCCGCAACATGATCCGCGAACTGGGCTCACAAGGGGAACTTCCGGGCGTTGTGAAATCAAGCTGGTAAGAGATTAGAAGGATAAATAAAATGAGTATGAATGATCCAATCGCAGATATGTTAGCCCGCATCCGTAACGGACAGCACGCGGCAAAAAGAGTTGTGATTTGCCCATGGTCAACACATAAGGTAAAAATCCTGGATGTGTTCCAGGAAGAAGGTTTTATCCGCGGCTACAAAATTGCCGATCTGGATAACAACAAGAAAAACATTGAGATTGAGCTGAAATATAACGATGGAGAAGGCGTCATTAAAGAAATGAGCCGCATTTCAAAGCCGGGTCGTCGTCAATATTATGCATCAAATGATATTCCCAGCTTCCATAACGGATTGGGGATTGTAATTGTCTCAACACCTCATGGTGTGATGACGGACCATGATGCACGTCAGCAAAATGTAGGCGGCGAAGCCATTTGTAGAGTATTTTAAGGAACTGATATGTCACGTATTGCAAAACATCCAATGATTGTCCCGAACGGTGTCACTGTTGAAGTGAGTGGTCAGGATATTAAGGTTTCAGGGAAACTTGGAAATCTGGCGCTACGCGCGCACGATGACGTTTCTGTTGAAGCCCGCGAAGAAGACGGCCAGAAAGTTGTCAGCTTCAAGCCACGCTCTAACTCTATACAGGCTAGAAAACTGTACCCGACCATGAAGCGTCTCACCGAGTCCATGTGTATCGGCGTCACAGACGGGTATAAAAAGGTTCTGGAGCTGCACGGGGTTGGTTATCGTGCGCAGCCGCAAGGTCAGGGAATCAAGCTGGCTTTGGGATTTTCACATGACGTGATTTACAACCCACCGGAAGGCGTAAAACTGGAAGTTGAAAACCAGACCAAAATTACCGTATCCGGCATTGATAAACAAAAAGTCGGGCAGGTTGCCGCTGAAATCAGAAAATTCCGTCCTCCTGAGCCATACAAGGGTAAAGGGGTCCGTTATGAAGGCGAATATATCCTGCGTAAAGAAGGGAAGAAGAAGTAATGGGACAAAAACTTAACAACGCACAGCGTCGCCGTTTTCGTACGCGGAACAAGTTGAAGCAGATCAACAAAGCTAGCAAGCCGCGTCTGAGCGTTCACCGTTCCGGCAAGCAGATTTATGCGCAAGTGATTGATGATCTTCAGGGAAAAACTCTGGCGGCTGCGTCAACACTGGAAGCTGATTTGAAAGAAAAACTGAAATCAAACGGTGCAAATATTACTGCCGCAACAGAAGTTGGCAAACTGGTCGCTGAGCGCGCCAAAAAAGCCGGCATTGAAATCGTACAATTTGACCGGGGCCGTTTCCTCTATCACGGACGCATCAAGGCTTTGGCGGATGGGGCACGTGAAGGCGGTCTGAAATTTTAAAAAATAGAAATTAGAAGTGAGAATTTTAAAATGGCACATGCTGAAAGACAACAAAGAGAAGAACCGGAACTGATCGAACGCCTCGTCGCCGTGAACCGTGTGGCCAAGGTGGTCAAAGGTGGCCGTCGTTTTGGTTTTGCCGCTTTGGTCGTTGTGGGCGACGGAAAAGGGCGTGTTGGCCATGGCCATGCCAAAGCCAAGGAAGTGCCTGATGCCATTCGCAAGGCCACAGAACAGGCAAAGAACAAAATGGTACGTGTCCCTCTTCGTGAAGGACGCACACTGCACCATGATATTCAGGGCCTTCATGGCTCCGGGAATGTTTACCTGCGGGCAGCTCCACAAGGTACTGGTATCATTGCCGGTGGTTGTGTGCGTGCGGTTGTAGAATCCGCCGGTGTGACCGATATTCTCACTAAGAGTTTCGGCTCGAACAATCCCACAAATCTTGTCAAAGCCACATTCAACGCCCTCTCAAAATTGCGGACAAAAGAAGAGATTCAACGTCTGCGTGGAGTGGAG
>CAKZKV010000113.1 GCA_937124505.1 uncultured Alphaproteobacteria bacterium | reverse complement strand
TTTGGTTGCAAATAGAATCCCACATTTTTAATCTCGTGACTACACTATTTAGTTTTGTTGCCTTTTCTTGCACCTGAATATTTCTCCTCATTACAGTTGCACAAAAAGCGAACGAAGATTTGCTGACAAGGTCTTTGCATTTTGTTTAGGCCAGTAATCAACGGGGGCGCCGGATAAAAAATGGTCCCCGCGAAACAACCCATATAATTCAGACGCATACTGAACAGATGGCATCGCACGCCCAATGACAGCAGGAACCGGAGAAAGCGGGATTCTTTCAAGCAAGTTGGCTATTCTTCGACGTCCGATTGCCCCTATAAATTTATCTCCTCCCTGCGCAGTTCTGAGATTTAGCCCTGCCCAGCTTTCATTTTCAACAGCCAACCTGAAGCTATCCGCAATCGCAAGACCTGCTTCTACACAGACCTGATTGGGAACGGCATGCTCGCAGAATTCTGTTTTAAAATCCGCTGCAGGAGAACTTTCCAGAGGCATAAAACAGTAAGAATTTTCAATAATGCCTTTTATAGGCGCAACAGGCTCCGGGTGAAAAAGCAAAAAAAGCGGCACAGGATGACTATTCGGGTGATCGTCATAAGATGTAACAACATACATGGTATCGGGACGAATGGACTGGCCGTCTTTTCCTTTAAGTTCTTTTTGGCGCAGCTCCCTTACGCTCATACCTTCCTTGCGAATACCACGACCAGAAAAGACATCTTCCCTCGAGAGGGGCGCAAAATAAGCTTTCCGTCCTGTCAAATCACGGGAGAGAATAAGCGGCTTGTCATGCCGCATTATTTCACGTGCCACACTCTCTGGATTTCCCTGATTTACTATATCGTCAACCTGCACATAGGGCAGAGAATGACGCCAATCAGCACGCAGGAGTTTATTTCCTTTGCCCTTGAGTTCAATATAGGGCCAGACTGGTAATTCCAGTTCTCTGGACAGCCCCGTCATCAAAGGCGCAGGCAGATTGACCTGCATTCGCTCCCAGTTTTGCCGGACGCAGGCAAGGCTGAGATAAACAAAAGACTGTCTGTCGTTGATTGTAACTGTGCGCCAGTATCTTTTAGACTGGGTAGCAGGACGGGCCAGCTCTTCCCTCATTTGACTGATTTGCAAGCCGTTTTTATCGGTATGCCACATGTCTTTTCCCAGGATACGTGTGGCATGGTCAGGTGTCAGACAAATACCGATGGCCCCTTTGGCATCGCTCTGATCATTCATTGTCACGGCAATGCCACCCAGCCTGAAAAGATCTTCCCGCGCAGAGCTTGTCTCATTACACCGCAGGGAATAAAGAGACGTCCGATAACTCCTTCTGTTTGATAGCATGCCCACCCTCTTTTTTTATGCAAAGTATTCTTGCTTTTACCAAAAAAGCATATGTTATGGCATATCTGACATCCCGCTTACAACACAAAAAAACCTGCTATATTTAACGGCCTGAAATCAATCAGATAAAAGTGCTTATTTCTCTCCTTTGGACGGAGAGAGTAATTTTTGCTCTTTATAAAGTTTAATCTTGGCCTCTTCTTCGTGCTTCCCCACTTCAGAGGTTTGTTTTTGAGGCACTATTTGTCTGCTTAGTGGCTTAATGACACTCGGCGCGAGACCGCTGTGTATTTTTACTGGAAGTTTGCAATTTGCCGAGCAACCATCACCATCAACTAAATTGCCATCATCACATTCTTCATTATAAGGAGCGGCATCGTCAACAATACCATCTCCGCAGCGCGGCAACGTACAATCGTTACGACAAACATTCGGGCGGTTTTGTTCTCCATAACTTAAATATGCATCGCATTCTTCCCCGGTATCTGTAACCCCGTCTCCGCAACCGTAAAGACGGCAATCCGGGCGGCATTTATCAGGGTCATAGTCATTATTGTTTTCCCCATCATCACAGACCTCACCCGTTTCGCAGATACCATTGCCGCATATGTAACGATCTGGAGAGTGCACCTCTACTGTATTTTCTTCAGTACAGATATTGATCGCCAGCGCAGATTGCATCGGCAGACATAATACGCATACCAAAGCTAAAAAATGAGCGTATTTCATAAGCAGAACCCTCCTTTAAATATTTTTCTATATAGAGGTCGTTTTCAACATTAGGCCTGCTCAAAGAGCATGTCAACTGTTTGGAGAGACAAGTCTTACCACCCGTCAATTTTTTAAAGATCCCCCTCTCCCCGGTGGGGAGAGGGCAACAAGACCTCCTTTTCCGCAAACGGAAAAGGTTGGTCGCTGTGGGTGAGGGGGCAAAAAACAACGACCTGATCCCCCTCACCAGAAAAATAATCCGTTCGCCTACGGCTCACGGTGTTTTCCGTCCTCTCCCCGCCGGGGAGAGGAGAGATTAACAGGAATGCTCACACTTGTGATCAAAAATTGACGGGTGCTAAGCAGACAAGTATTATCTAAAACCTGTAGCCAACGGACACAGCCCCGAACAAGCTCTCGTCCGTTTGTGTTTTAAATTCTTTTGACCGCCAGTTCAGGCTGTAGGAAATCTGCATCCGTCCATATGTGACCGCCACGCCTGCATTCGCATCCGCCACAAAATACCGTTTATCAACGGACGGACTGTCCCGGAATGTATTACCGTCCAGAAAGATATTCCGTCCCATGGCGCGCCCCTCCAGCCCGGCAAAAAGCGACCAGGCAATCTCATTTTCAGGCACAGCGAAAAAGCCATTGCCCGGAATGGCCGGACGCACGCGCAAAGGCTCCGACTGCCATTTATACTGTTTCGGCGTTAGCTGCATTGTCAGGCCGCTTGCCGCATAGGTATAAACATTCCCCAAAGACGTGCCGATATACGGGGAGATGCGAAAGTAAAACATGTCCAGAAACTCGGAAGAATACGCCTCCGGCCAGCGGCGCTGCCAGGACAGGATCAATCCCGGTTCATTTTCCAGTTGATAGTCCCAGCCTAACGGTTCATCAAACCCGAACGTTGCATGAAATTTTTTCTGAACGTCCTCACCAAAGGCCCATGGGCCGACCACACCAAATGTCACCTCCATATCATCCAGATGATTGCCTGTAATACTGGTCATCCCGGCGGACAGATATAAAAACCCCGCATAGGGGCGGTCATTCAGGTCAGGCGTGGTTTGCGTGATATCATCCGGCGTATAAAGGTTATGTCCCAATGAATAATAAACCGAAGTCGTTTCATTGACATCAAATGTTGGCACAAACTGATCAAAAAACACACCGACAAGCGGCGGGTCTCCCCCCATATCATAATAGGTCAGGCGCATCCCGTTTGTGTATTGACGATCCGTTCCCCCGCCAAAGTAATCATTCTCGCTCGTCAGGGTCAGAAACTTGCTCTCTTCTTCAAGAATTTGTTTCGGGACGCGATCTTCCAGTGTCTGATTTTCTTCTGCCTGCACTCCGGAACACAAGCCCGCTATCAGAAAATAGCCAAAGATCACAACAAAAAACAAAATCTTTAAAAATTGCATTCTTAAGCCTTTATCAGATTGTCCGTTTATATTAAATTGACGAAATCAAAAGAACAGAGAAAACTATTTCAAATGAAAAAGAAATACGACCTGCACGCCCCCTATCAACCGGACTCCTTTAAATTTAAGAATAAAAAGACCGTTGAAGAGATCATCGCCCGCTACCCGAAGGGATGCCAGCAATCCGCCGTCATGCCCTTGCTTGACCTTGTACAGCGTGAAGTCGCGGTAGACGGCGCAAAGCTGTCTCCTCCCGTTGGCGGCTGGGTTCCCCGTGCGGCCATGGACCACATTGCAGAGGTTCTGGAGATGCCACCCATGAAAGTGTATGAAGTCGCCAGTTTTTACTCCATGTACAATATGGAACCAGTCGGCAAATATCTGCTTCAGGTTTGCACAACCACACCATGCTGGCTTTGTGGCTCGAATGGCGTGATGAAGGCGATTCAGGACACCATCGGCCTGTCTCATAACTATGAAACGACACGGGACGGTTACTTCACATTACTGGAAGTGGAATGTCTGGGCGCGTGCGCCAATGCCCCGATGGTGCAGATTAACGATGATTTCTATGAAGACCTGAGCTATGACCGCATGGTTGAAATTATTAAAGCCCTTCAGAAAGACGAAATTCCACCAAAAGGCCCGCAAAATGGCCGCCTGAATGCCATGGCAGCAAACGGCCCAACGTCACTGGAAGAACAGGCGAAGAAGGCCGGGATTGAAGCTGCATAGTCACTTACTTTTCGTCATTGCGAGGAAGCGGAGAGACCGAAGCAATCCAGAGAGGGACATAGGGAGAGATTTGTGGATTGCCGCGCCGCTTTTAGCGGCTCGCAATGACAATAAGGGTCCTGTATTTCCCTAAAACTTGTAATAATTGCGATCCAATGTTTACGTCACATAAATTAACAATATGTAAACTATATATATGATCGAGTTTGACTGGATTTATATGCTGGATATGAAATGGAAAATCCTGCTGGGGTTTTTGGTTCTGATTGAATTGGCTTTGCTCATCCGCATCTTTCTGATTAAAATCCGTGTCACAATCCGTGAAAAAGACCGAAAACTCTATATGTTTTATCTTGGCACACTGACGCTTTATACACCGCTGTGCGTTGCGTCTCTCGGCATTCTGGCTTTTGTCCGTCTGGCAGATACATATTAAATTACTGGGATTGCTCAACTGATAGATGGATTTCCTCAAAAGCCTTACCGCACCGTCATTACACGCTTTATGCGTGTAATGACGGGGATCAGGAAGATTTTATCTATCTTTAATGAGCAATGCCAAATCGTTAACTATACAGCGGCAGCCGCGCACACGCACCGAGATATTTTCTGGCACCTTTTTCCAGAAGCTCTTCCGCTATTTTCCGCCCCAGTTCTTCAGGGGAAGCCTCGGCCCTCTGACTGGCAGACGCTTCTATAAAATCGGTTCCGTTCGGGGCCGCCACAACCCCTGTCATAAACAACTGATCTCCCTCAAAACGGCAATACCCTGCAATCGCACTATGACAATCACCTTTTAGCACCCACAGCATCTCCCGCTCTGCGGTTGTCGTTATCTCGGCCTGCGTATTATTCAACAATCTTAAATACTGGCATGCGTTGACATCTTCCCTGCGAACTTTCAAACAGACGACCCCCTGCCCCACAGCAGGCACAAAGTCATCCGGAGATAAAATTCTGGTCACATGCTGTTCAAGGTTCAAGCGAACCAACCCGGCATAGGACAACACCATTCCGTCAAATTCCCCCTCACGCAGTTTACGGAAGCGAGTATTCACATTCCCGCGCAGGGGAATGATTTTATTTTCCGGAAAGAGTTTTTTCAGGAACGCCCGGCGGCGCGGCGAAGACGTTGCCAGCACATGATCTGAAGAAACTTCGGAAAGCCCCTCTCTCATGACAAGGCAATCTCTGGGGTCTTCCCGCTCCAGCATAGCAAGGTGTTTCAGATCTTTATGGCATTCAATATCACCGGGAATGTCTTTCAAAGAATGAACGGCGCAATCGATTTCCCCTGTCAGCAATTTATGGTCAAGATTACGAACAAAGGCCCCCTTTCCCCCGATCGTCGCCAGATCGCCCATAAATTTATCTCCGTCAGATTTAAAGCCTCTGACCTCCACCTTGATCTCAGGAGCAGCTTCTTTCAGCTGCCAGGCCACATTATTGGCCATCTGCATGGCCATATTACTGTCACGCGTTCCAATAATGATGGATTTATGCATTCTCGAAATATCCGTCCCTGATTTGTTTGATCGCCTCCAGTGCGAAATAGCTCAGGATAATATCGGCTCCGGCCCGCTTGAATGCAAGCAAAGATTCCATCATGGCCTCCTGTTCATTTAGCATACCTTTTTCCGCCGCGGCCTTGATCATCGCATATTCCCCACTAACCTGATACACAGCCAGAGGCAAATTGGTTTCCTGCCGCAGACGTGCCAGAATATCCAGATATGGCATTCCCGGTTTGACCATCAGGATATCCGCGCCCTCTGCCTCATCCTGCATGGCTTCCTCAATGGCCTCTCGGGCATTGGCCGGGTCCATCTGGTAAGTCTTGCGGTTTCCTTTCCCGAGGCCGCATCCCGCCGCGTCCCGGAACGGCCCATAGAAACAAGATGCAAATTTTGTGGCATAGGACATGATCGGAATATTGGTAAAACCGCTGTCATCCAGCCCTTCACGAATAGCCGCGACCATCCCGTCCATCATACCGCTTGGCGCCACCATGCCTGCCCCCGCTTCCGCGGCCACGCGTGCCTGTATCATCAAATTTTCAAGCGTGGCGTCATTATTCACATCGCCTTTATCCGTCAGGGGCCCGCAATGACCGTGATCGGTATATTCACAAAAACACAAATCCGCGATCACCAATGTCTCCGGACTGGCCTGCCTGGCACGGTTGATCATGCGGGCAAAAAGTCCGTCCCCATGCAAACTGTCTGTCCCGCATGCATCTTTATGGTGTGAGACGCCAAACAGAATCACAGCTTTCACACCGCCATCCGCCGCTTCTTTTACAGCATTCGCCAATGTCTTTTCCGTCTCACGGTAAATACCGGGCAGAGAAGAAATCGGTGTCCGCTCACTTGCCTCTTCCTCCACAAAAATCGGCAAAATAAAGTCAGCAGCACTCAAGTGATTTTCCCGTACCAGCGAACGAAACGCGCTGTTCTGGCGCAACCGTCTTTTACGCATGATTGGGGCCGGGGCGATCACATCCGTTCTGGTTTCCATATTTTTAAAATCAGTAAATGGGGCTACGGTCATCTTTTTTATTTACTCCGTTTTTGTAAAGACTCATAAAGCGTATGGCCTTGGCGTTAATCTCGCTGGCAATCGTATAATACCAGTCATTATGTCCCAGAAACTCTATCAACAAAACAAAATGTCCCTGACGTGCCAGAAAATCGGCTGAATCGCGTACCTTGTCAATAGGTGCACGCCGATCATTGGTTCCTGCGATAAAAGCAACCGGAATTTTATGATCAGGCTCCTCCGCACGAAGGTAATCTTCCATGTTTCTTAAATATGCATCATGTACAGCAATAGAAGCGAAAAGATAAGGCTTGAGAAATGTCATATAAAGAGCCAGATCTCCGCCACTGGATGTCCCAAAAATATAGGTTCTGCGCGGATCAACGGCAATTTTTTCCTGAACCTGCTCAACCATGGCTTCAATAATATCGGCCTCAATCTTTACCTCTTCCTTTGTCAACGGCCAATCCCTGTCCGGATGTGACGGCCCCAACAAAACAATCCCGATTTTTTCCGCCAGCGGAATCCATTTTTGAACCACGGACACCCCGGTTCGTTCAGATCCATGCAAGAGAACCAATAGGGGATAACGACGGCCGGAGTGATATTCCGACGGTAAATATATCTGGTATTGGCGCTCGGTTTTGCCATGATCCCCCCAATACTCAAAATCAATGGTCGCCTGGCCTTTCGCACTTTCCTTATAGTCATATTTATAACTGCTAACAGGGACGGAAGGCATATATTTTTGCGTCATAAGTTTTGATTCCGGCTCAACGGTCGCGGAAGCCGAAAATGGAAGACAGAAAAATAAACTCCATCCCAAAAGTAACAAATATCGCATCATCACCCGTCCCACTTTACAGATTTTCTCTTATGAAGAAAGACAGAATATCAGATTTGCTTTGAACAAACCGCCCGACACCTTTATAAGACTGTTTATGAGCAAACCAGAAACCAAACCACTCGCACATATTCGCAACTTCGCCATTATTGCCCACATCGACCATGGCAAATCCACGCTGGCCGACCGCCTGATCCAGACCTGCGGCGGGCTGGAAGAACGTGAAATGAAGGAACAGGTGCTTGATTCCATGGATATCGAGCGCGAGCGCGGCATCACCATAAAGGCGCAGACCGTGCGTCTGGCCTATAAAGCCAAAGACGGCATCGAATACCAGCTTAACCTGATGGACACGCCGGGACATGTGGACTTTTCCTATGAAGTCTCACGCTCGCTGGCATCTTGCGAAGGCTC
>CAKZKV010000112.1 GCA_937124505.1 uncultured Alphaproteobacteria bacterium | reverse complement strand
GCCCGCTTCCGAGGCGGCCACACCGACAATAAGACTGGAGATAGACACAATGCCGTCATTTGCGCCAAGAACCGCAGCTCTTAACCAGCCGACCCGATGAACAAGATGGTGTTCCGTATGCGTCATTAATGTGTCTTTCTTTATTAAGGTTAAAATGTACTCGAAATTTTATATTTGAAAGGCTGCAAAATGAAGCAAAAGTTTCTTTATAATCAATCCTTTTTCCATTTCATTTCGACTTTCAGGCCATTGGGTTGGTTATCTGCGAGAGTAATCGTTATATGATGTGCCTCGGCAATCCATTGGACGATAGACAGCCCTAGACCGCTTCCGGGTTGCCCGGATTTGTCTGCACGCGCAAATCTTTCGAATACCCGCGATTTATCCAGGTCACTTAAGCCGGGGCCCGTATCAGCAATGCATAATAGAGCCCCCTCCTCCGACAATGTAATACATATCTCTCCGTGGTCTGGTGTATATTTGATGGCATTATCCAGCAGGTTGCCCAGTAGAATGGCGATAGAGTCTGCATGTGCTGACATCATGCATTTTGGGGGGATGTTTGTATTAAGTGTGATGTTTTTAGGGGTGGCTCTTTGTTGCAAATCATTGACGCATTTGCGTAATAACCCGGAAAGATCGATGTCTTCTTGCGGTAAAGTTTCATGCTGAAGCCGCGCCAGAGATAGTAGCTGTTCCACCAGATGTGAGGCGCGATTAATAGAAGATTGGAGGTTTTCCAAACTATCTGCGTATTCTGGAATATTCTGCGTCTTTTTGAGCAAGACTTGCGTTTGTGTTTTCATCGCAGCAAGCGGTGTGCGCAATTCATGCGCGGCATGGTCTGTGAATTCCCGTTCACGCTTGAAGCTATCCGCCAGCCGTTCAAGTAAACGGTTTAAGGCCATGACCAAAGGCGCAATTTCTTGCGGTATTTTATCTCTTTGGATTGGTGATAAATCATCGCGGCCGCGACGATCAACGTCAGAGGATATTTTTATCACTGGCTTGAGAACTTTGCGCACTCCAATCCAGATTATTAATAAAATGACCGGTAGAAATAATAGTGCGGGTACGATCAGGGAAATCATAAGCTGAACGATCAACTCATAACGGATGTCGTATCGCTCGGAGACTTCAATTTTTATTTTTTGGATAGGATCAAGAAATACAAAAAAACGCCATTCATTGCTCGCGACCATATGATTGGAAAACCCCGGGGGCGCTTCAAAATCTTTGAATGTTTTCGTATTGGGAGATTGTGTCATCAAATTATTTCCCACCCATATACGAAAACCAAGATTACGCTCATAACTGTGTTGTAAATCCGGGTTTTCAAGACCAAGATCAACGTCATCATTCTGCATGATTTCATGTGATGTGAGTTGCAGGAGAACTTTTGCGGAGTGGACGAGTTGCGCATCGTAGACTTCTTCAATTTCTTCCCTGGCGAAATTATAACTCAGAGTGAGTACAAGGAATGTCGCCATAATAATGGGAATGCTGATCCATGCAATCAGGCGGCGGCGTAAGGAATAGTTTTTTTTCATGACTCAATTACATATCCCAACCCACGCTGTGTTCTGATCAGATCACGTCCGAGTTTTCGGCGAAGAGAAGCAATGTGGACTTCAATCGTATTGCTTTCCACTTCTTCCGACGACCAGTCATAAATACTTTCTGTGATTTTGTCTTTGGAGACGCTGCGGCCAATATTGCTTATCAGGCAATCAAATATGGCACGCTCGCGTCCTGACAGGTTCACCGATTTTCCATCCTGCTCCAAATATCCGTTAACAGGCTCATAAATGATGTTTTTATGCGTGATAACCGGGCTGGCATTTCCCTTGCTGCGGCGGATCAGGGCGGCACACCTTGCCAGAAGCTCATCCAGATCAAATGGTTTTACCAGGTAATCATCTGCGCCTGTATTTAGTCCTTCCACACGGTGGCGCACAGAGTCACGTGCGGTGAGAAGTAAAACCGGAATGAAGTTCTTATTTTTACGCAAGCTACTCAGGAGTTCCAGTCCCGATGCGCCGGGCAAGTTGATATCCAGAACGATCAAGGCATAAGCTGTCGTTGCCAGAGCGTCCTCGGCATCTTCGGCATTTTGAACCCAGTCCACCGCATAAGTCTCTTTCAGCCCTTCAGCGGTGGCCTTGCCTAAATTTCTGTCATCCTCGACCAAAAGTAAGCGCATGAATGGATACTAGGCTTACCCACTTATTTTCGCAAGCATGGCTTTGAAGTCCATTTTTGCTATACACTAAACTTAACCATTAAAATTAAGGGGGATTAAAACTAAAAAATAAACTATTATTAAAATAATGTGCTATAAGCTAACTAGTTGGAATCAAAAAAAATATGTTAAAATCATCAAAATTTTAAATAAAATTTTATCTTTTATTATTATTATAATAGCAGGTTAGTGTTAAACTTTACAGTGGTGGATATGATTAAAAACGAAAAAGGCTTTACGTTACTTGAACTTACAATAATTCTTATTGTGATTGGCTTGATTGCAACGCCTTTTATAAAAGAGTATCGCACATACGCATTAAGTAATGCGCTTTCTTCTACAAATAACAGTTTTTTTACAATTGAAAGCGCGATTCAGGACTATTACGAATTGCATGGCTATCTCCCCTGCCCTGCAGAAAGTTATGAAGATAAAGTTTTCGACGCCGGTATGGGGGTTTTTGTCTATTCTCCTGCCACTACGACAATGGATATCCATGATGATGTCTTCGGAGTTCAGGATTGCGCCGCCTTCGCTCCTGAGTTGAATAATCCTGCCAGAACGGTTCTGATTGGGTCTGTGCCAACCAAAACATTGGGTTTGGACGCAGATTTTGCCATTGATGGCTGGAATAACAAAATTGCATACGTCGTATCCAAATACATGTTGAACATACCGGCCTATGATGCAGAACAGACTCCGGTGACAAATCTTAATGACACACTGGACATCGGAATTGAATTCTTTTCACGTGATACAAGCGGGATCCCCACATGTAACACGCGTCCTGTTGGTGGATTTCAGGAAAAGTATATTATCCGTGATCGTGCTTTCCTGGAGGGCGATGCACCATCCGCAAATACCTTGCGCCCTTCTGCGCTGATTACATCTATTGATGAGGATGAAGACGTCGCAATTATTAATCACGATCCTGTTGCTATGGCGAACGCGCTTTGTAGGGACACGAACT
>CAKZKV010000111.1 GCA_937124505.1 uncultured Alphaproteobacteria bacterium | reverse complement strand
TTCGATACGCATGCCTCTTTCCTAGCATGTTCCATGCGGAAGAGGTAGAGGGGATTTGTTTCCACTATAGGAACCTCTGAATATGTAACGCCTCCCCCAAAAATTAAAAACCGCCCTGCTGAAAAATCAAACAGGGCGGTCGGTATGATTTGTTTTTATTTATTTTGTTATTTACGACTCAGTGTGGCGTAGTCCCTCCATCTCCTCTTTCACGCGCAGCTTTTCACGCTTTAACGCTTTCACAATATCGTCTGAACTCGGACACTGCTGCAATGTATGAATTTCCTCTTCCAGAGTATGTTTCTTTACTTGCAGCGCTGAATATCTTGCGTCAGACGGCAATGCAGATTGAGCATGAGGCATGGATACGCTCCTTTCTTCTTAAAAGTTTGGATTTGATCGAATAAATAAAGTATAGCACAAAATTATTAAGACAACCACAACGCAATTATGACGAAATTTTGACGGCTATTCGGTAATATTATTTCAAATCAAACCTCAAACTTCACACCTTGCGCCAATGGCAGATCCGCCCCGTAATTGATTGTCTGAGTTTGTCGACGCATATAGGATTTCCAGGCATCGGAACCGCTTTCACGGCCACCGCCCGTTTCTTTTTCCCCGCCAAACGCCCCACCAATCTCCGCCCCGCTTGGGCCGATATTCACATTGGCGATCCCGCAATCACTTCCGCTGGCAGAGAGAAAGCGCTCGGCCTCCTGCATATTATTAGTAAAGATACAGGAGGAAAGCCCCTGTGGCACTTCGTTTTGCAACTGAATGGCTTCCTCCAGATCGGAATAGGTCATCACATACAAAATCGGCGCGAATGTTTCCTGTTTGACGATACTGCTCTGGCGTGGCATTTCGATAATTGTCGGCTCCACATAGACCCCGTTCTTCACGCCCTTGATACGTCCGCCGCCACAGACAATCCCACCGCCTTGCGCATCGGCGGCTTTGATCTCGTCCTGCATGGAATCAAACGCTTTTTCATCAATCAAAGGTCCGACCAAGGTCATCTTTCCAAGCGGGTCCCCAATTTTTAATGACAGATAGGCCTGCACCAGATTATCAACCAGATGTTCCTTGATACTGTCATGTACAATCACCCGGCGCAGGGAGGTACAACGCTGCCCTGCCGTCCCGACGGCGCTGAACGTAATCGCCCGTACCGCCATGTCCAGATCTGCATCCGGGGTCACGATCATGGCGTTGTTGCCACCTAATTCCAGCAGGGATCGTCCCAGCCGCGCCGCCACACGTTCCGCTACTATTTGCCCCATACGCGTGGAGCCTGTTGCACTGATCAGGGGTACGGACTTATGATCGACCAGCGCCGCGCCAATGTCCCGCCCCCCGATCAAAACCTGTAATAGCCCTTCCGGCGCGCTATGCCCGGCCTGTTCAAATTTATGAAGAGCTTTTTGGAATATCTTTTCACAGACCAGCGCCGTCAGGGGTGTTTTTTCGGACGGCTTCCAGATCACGGGATTTCCGCAGACCAATGCAATCGCGGCGTTCCAGGCCCATACGGCCACCGGAAAATTAAAGGCCGTAATCACGCCGACCGGGCCAAGCGGATGCCAGATTTCCCGCATATGATGTTTTGGCCGTTCCGACGCAA
>CAKZKV010000110.1 GCA_937124505.1 uncultured Alphaproteobacteria bacterium | reverse complement strand
AGTTCCGCAGGCGACCCGCAAAAGACGTTTTGCCAAGGCTCACATCCTCATCCAGTAAATGCGGTACTAATTGATCGCGGATGGTTTCATTGTCGTGATTTTTTTCATCCATGTTGACAAACCCTTCTTTTTTCCCTTGTCATGGGGGGTGTATATGTCTTTAAATCAGGGTTCATGAAAAACGTCAATTCAGAAGCGCTGCCAAGTGATAAAAATCTGCAAGACATTCTTGCGGATCATTCTTTCGCCTTTATTGAGCGGGACGGGATCGTCTCCGTTATTCTCGGGGAGATTGCCTATCTTGACATATTGCAGGATCTGGCCAGTCTGGCGGAAGATCAGGGCAAGCCCGTTGCCTTTGCCCTGCCTTATCACATCATCAGGGAGCGTGGCTTTGAGGCGAAAGGAGATGAGCCGATTCTCGCCATTATCGCCGAGAGAATTTATACCTGTCCGATAGAGGTTTTCCGCGAGAAGCTCCTCAGCGTTCCTCTGGTTCTGGAACAGGACATTACGGCTTCCATGAGTGATTCAGAATATGCCGAGATGGTTCACACCTTCCAGAAGCATGAAATCGAAGGCGGGCATTGCTCGCAAACCACTCTGTCCCGCAAATTCGAAGGGCAAATCCATCAATTCACGCTGGATCACGCCCTCAGCCTGTATAAAACCATTCTGTTCCCGCAGGGGCAATATATGACGATCCTGATTTGTGATCGCTCGAACGATCCGGATTGTCCACATTGCCTGATCGGTGCCACGCCGGAGCGTCATCTGACCGTGACCGAAGATCACGCCCTGATGATCCCGATTGCCGGAACGTTGCGCAAGGAAGATCGTGAGACGTTTGAAGCGCGTCTGGAAACCTTTATCAAAGACCCGAAAGAAGTGAATGAACTGTTTCAGGTCGTGGATGAAGAATTGAAGATGATGGGG
The DNA here is from genome assembly GCA_937124505.1 of uncultured Alphaproteobacteria bacterium. GTDB lineage: Bacteria > Pseudomonadota > Alphaproteobacteria > Micavibrionales > Micavibrionaceae > JACKIP01. Next base: position 2,958 of record CAKZKV010000110.1, on the reverse strand, counting down.
CGAATCTGCCCCGAAGGCGGCACGATCAAAGGCCCCTATCTGCGGGAAATTGGCAGCGTCGTGCATACGGAATATGAACTTTACGGCAATCGCGGCCTTGACCCGATTGATGCGCTACGCCTGACCCTGCATGCACCCACAGTCGTTGGCGGCCCGATGGAAAGTGCGGCGCGGATTATCGCCAGATATGAGCCCTGTTCCCGGCGTTATTACGGCGGTGAAATCGGCGTTTATATCCCCGCCGAAGCATCAAAACACAAGATCGCGGAAATCGACTGCGCCATTGCTCTGCGTTGCGGCGAATTTTTTCCGGACGGCACGTTTGCCATACAGGCCGGCGGCGGATTGGTGCGCGATTCCGATCCACTGTCCGAGGCACATGAAAGCCGCGCCAAGGCCATGGGACTGATGGCCTTTCTCCTGAATGAACCCAGAACAGCCGCCCGCTATCTGGATGACGCGTTACGTGAAAAAATCGCCCCGGCCCTGCATAAGCGTAATCAGTTCCTCTCCGCCTTTTGGATGGAAAACCAGGAACAGCTATGGAGGCAGGGTGCGGACAAAAATGCCAATACCTCCATTCTGATTGTCAATAACGAGGACGACTTTGCCTATATGCTTGCCCATGTCTGCCGCGGACTGGGCTATCAGGTGCGGGTGGAGGATACGTTTGAATTGCAAAACCACAGAATTACCGAAGATATCGTGATTCTCGGCCCCGGCCCCGGCGACCCGAATGATGAAGACCACGCCCGCATGATCCACTTACGCGCCCTGACGAACGCGCTTCTGATTGAGAAAAAACCGCTGCTGGGTGTGTGCCTCGGTCACCAGATGCTGTGCCATGAACTGGGCTTTCCGGTCAAGCAGCAAACCTCCTCCACACAGGGCATGCAACGCAGCGTCAAGGTCTTTGGAAAAGAGCATGAACTGGGATTTTATAATTCCTTTGCGCCGGTTTTGCATCCGATCATGGATCCGCCGGAGGACATCTCCTGCGATCTGGACGAAGAAGGGCGGATCATCGCTATTTCCGGCCCCAGCTATTACGGCTTCCAGTTTCACCCGGAATCCATCATGTCACAAAGCGGGGTGACGTTGTTGAAAGACGTCCTTGAAAAACTTCTATAAGTTTTTATTCCACATCATGATACTCATAAGTCGGTTTTTAAATCGCTTTGCCACTCACAAAAATAGTACATCATGAAACCGAAAATATTGCTTGTGAGACGGAAATTTATATAACCCTGAACTTATCAGGGCAGTGGATCATATGACCGAGCGCGGTATTGAAATTAATCCCGTGAACTTATGCAGTGCGCTTGGAGAAACGGGATGCAATTCGATTGCCATTGATTATGATCAATGCGTCCGGGCATTTGAATTTTTGAAATAAACAGGTATCAGCGGGATGTCGTGACATCCTTTGTGATGATTTCCTTGCGTAACTGTTTAAAAAAACTCACGCATAAAGCGGAGACGCTCTTGTGCCATGGACGTTGCTGTTTTTGTATGCAGCGTCCCCGCAATTTTGAATAATTTCACACCAAAATGATCCAGCGCGAATTTCTTGTCATCCAGTTCCCGCGCTTCTGCAAACGGATCTTCCGGGTCGAAGAAAGGGCGGTCGAGCGCACCGGAAACAGCGAACGTCCTCATGATGCCCAGTGCGCCCAATGAGTCCAGCCGATCTGCGTCCTGTACGATTTTGGCCTCCAGAGTTTCCGGCACAATCGCAGCAGAAAAGCTGTGCGCTGTAATGGCATGATGAATTTGCTCCAGATGCATCTCGTCACTGATTCCATTCTCCTTCAAAAGAGTAAGGGCTTGACCAGCCGACAGCGCAGAAGCTTTATGGCGGTTCGGGTGATTTTTCGGCACATTGACAAGATCGTGAAACCAGACGGAAGGCTCAATGATATCCCAACGCCCTCCCTCCTGCTGGAAAATAGTGCGCGCATTATGAAGAACGCGTTCAACATGTGACAGGTCATGGGAGGGATCATGCAATCCGGCCCATGCCTGTTCTAAAATCTGCCGGTAGGCTAAAGAAGGCATTTAAGCCTTCTTCTTTGTCTCTGCATCATTTGCGGCATCGAGGCTGGCGGGAGTATCGTCCTCCGCATCCGGGCCGGCAAGCATCTGGTCGGCGACGAGACCGGCATTGGCGCGGATTTTCTTTTCCAGTGTTGCCATCATATCGGGATTGTCCATCAGGTAACGCTTGGCATTCTCACGCCCCTGCCCAATGCGCTCCCCTTCGGCGGAAAACCAGGAACCGGATTTCTCAACCAGCCCGGCCTGCACGCCAAGATCCAGAATTTCCCCGGTTTTGGAAATGCCTTCGCCATACATAATATCGAATTCTACCTGACGAAACGGCGGGGCCATTTTGTTTTTCACGACTTTCACACGCGTCTGGTTCCCGACAATATCTTCCTTGTCCTTGATCTGGCCGATCCGGCGAATGTCCAGACGGACGGACGCATAGAATTTCAGGGCGTTCCCGCCGGTTGTCGTTTCCGGTGAGCCGAACATCACGCCAATTTTCATACGAATTTGGTTAATGAAAATCACCACCGTCCGTGATTTGGAAATCGATCCGGTCAGTTTGCGCAAGGCCTGCGACATCAGACGGGCCTGCAACCCGACATGGGAATCGCCCATATCCCCTTCCAGTTCCGCACGCGGCACGAGAGCCGCTACAGAGTCGATCACCAAAACATCAAGCGCGTTGGAACGAACCAGTGTGTCGGCAATCTCAAGCGCTTGTTCTCCTGCATCAGGCTGAGAGATCAGAAGATCATCTACATTACAGCCCAGCTTTTTCGCATAGGACGGATCAAGAGCATGCTCCGCATCCACAATCGCACATGTGCCACCGGCTTTTTGTGCTTCAGCAATCACATGCAGCGCGAGCGTTGTTTTACCGGAACTTTCAGGCCCATAGATTTCAAC
>CAKZKV010000109.1 GCA_937124505.1 uncultured Alphaproteobacteria bacterium | reverse complement strand
GTCAACCTGGATTTCTGCAGCAAGCTTTTGCAGTGCCAGAATCTGGTCGCCGTCAACCCGCTCGCCCTTTTCGTTGACCAAAATCAGGCGGTCGGCATCTCCGTCCAGCGCAATCCCGACATCCGCCCCTTCTTCCACCACGCGCTGTTGCAGCGCTTCCGTGGCCGTAGCGCCCAGTTTGTCATTAATATTCTTCCCATTCGGAGAAACGCCAATCGCCACAACATCAGCCTCCAGCTCCCACAGGATTTGCGGCGCAATCTTGTAGGCCGCACCGTTGGCGGCATCGACCACTACTTTCAATCCGCGCAAATTTGCCCCCTTTGGCAAGCCGGATTTCAGAAACTCCATATAACGCCCCAGAACCCCGAACGGCGCATCGTCAATACGTTGCGCCCGTCCCAGTTCATCCGGCGAAGCCAGACGCGCTTCAAAATTATTACTGTCAATCAGGTCTTCTATTTTATGCTCAATCTCATCCGGCAGTTTATACCCGTCCCCGGCGAACAGCTTAATTCCATTATCTTTGTATTGGTTATGAGAGGCGGAAATCATGATCCCCGCATCGGCGCGCAAGGAACGGGTCAGCATGGCCACCGCCGGGGTCGGAATCGGGCCCGTCAGGAGGACATCCATCCCCATGGACAAAAATCCGGCGGTCAATGCCTGCTCCAGCATATAGCAAGACAAACGCGTGTCCTTGCCAATCAAAATTCGCGGCTTATAATCCCCGGACGTTTCCGCCCTTAACACACTGGCCGCCGCCATGGCGACCTTCAACGCCATATCCGCCGTTATTGGAAATTTATTCGCCTGACCGCGAATCCCGTCCGTCCCGAAATATTTTCTGATCATTCTTTCTTTTAAGCATGCAAGCGGGTTCTCGACAAGCCGCAAAATAAGATCTACACAAAGTTAGAATACCACCTCACCCGTGGCATGCTGAACTTGTTTCAGCATCCAGAAAACCATAAGGCATTTTTTTGTTTGGCTCACTGGATCCCGAAACAAGTTCGGGATGCCGCTTTTTATATTTTTAAGGAACCTCATAAATTAGCATGCATTTTCTGCATGTGAAGCATTGCTTTAAGCGCATGCCATATGTGCAAATTTTCAAAATTCTGTTATACTCATATTGTAATGTGATTCTGTCGGTCCTCGGCATAAGGAAGTCTTTTGATACTTACGAACACGTTTTCACTGACAAGGCCTTTCTGCGATATCCTGATTTATCGCTTCACAGAAAACTTTTTCTCTCTTTTTCACACCCAACCTGCAAGGAGTGCCACATGAGCAAGAAATCCCGCCGTACAACTGCGTCCAAAATCCAGCCCTTACACTCAGGATCAGAATGGCATCCACTGGATGACGATATTGATAACCGCCGGGACAAAAAATATGTGAAAAATATCAAGCCCCGCTCCCCCGGACAGGAAAAACTGATGAAAGCAATTTCGGATTATAACCTGACCATGGCCATTGGCCCCGCCGGAACGGGCAAGACCTACCTCGCCATTGCCGCCGCTGTTGAAGCCCTGGAGCGCGGAGACGTGGAGCGGATCGTCCTCTCCCGCCCCGCGATGGAAGCCGGGGAGTCCCTTGGATATTTACCGGGCGATATGCATGAAAAAATGGCCCCTTACCTTCGACCGCTTTATGATGCGATGGGCGACCGTATGGGCGGCAAGAAAGTCCGCCAGTATATGGATGACGGCACAATTGAAATCGCCCCCGTTGGCTTTATGCGCGGACGCACACTGAACAATGCGTTTGTCGTGATCGACGAAGCCCAGAACTGCACCTACGGCCAGCTCAAAATGCTGCTTTCCAGACTGGGCTGGCATTCAACAATGGTGGTCACGGGCGACCCGGAACAATCCGACCTTCTGGAGGGTATGTCAGGCCTCGCAAATGTCGCCCATCGCTTCGAGGCCCTGAAAAATATCGCCGTGATCTATCTAAATCAGGAAGATATCGTGCGTCACCCACTTGTCGCAGAAATGCTGGAGGTTTTGTAAAAAATTAAATTTTTTTTAATTTTTTGCGTAACTTTTGTGCCTCCTGAAGCGTATATAGTTTATAAATACAAAAATAAGAGGCACAAATGGTCCATATCGACGATCCGCAAACGCAAAAAGCAAATCTTGATTATATTCGTACGTCTATGAACGCGCCTATTCTGGAGCGTGATTATGAGAAAAATCTGGCGATGCGCTGGAAGAATGACGGAGACGAAAAAGCCCTGCATGAACTGATCAAGTCCTACACGCGGCTGGTCATTTCTGTCGCATCGAAATTTAAAAACTATGGCCTGCCGATGGGCGACCTGATTCAGGAAGGCAATGTCGGTTTGATGCAGGCCGCGGCCAGATTTGAACCGGAGCGGGATTTGCGTTTTTCCACCTATGCATCATGGTGGATCCGCTCCGCCATACAGGATTACGTCCTGCGCAACTGGTCGATTGTCCGCACCGGCACTACCTCTGCCCAAAAGTCCCTCTTCTTTAACTACCGCCGTCTGCGCGCCATGATTGAAGGGCGTGAAGAAATTGAAGGGCTGGAGGATAATCACAGACAGGAAATTGCCGAAAAACTCAACGTCAAGGTCAAGGACGTGGAAAGTATGGAACAACGCCTGTCCGGCGGCGACAGCTCTCTGAATGCCCAGATCAGTAGTGACAGTGACGATGAATGGCAAAATCTTCTGGCCGATGACGACGCACTCAATCCGGAAGATGTCGTAATCGGTATGAAAGATGCAGAATCCCGCTCAAAATGGCTCAATGAAGCCTTGGGTGCTTTAACAGAACGGGAACAGAAAATCATCCGCGAACGTCACTTAAGCTATGATGGCATCACACTGGAAAAACTGGGGGATGCCCTTGGCGTCAGTAAAGAGCGTGTCAGACAACTGGAGCAACGCGCCATGGGAAAACTCAAATCATATCTGTCAAGAAACCTGACAAATCATAATGATTTGATTTCAAATAGTTGATCCCCAATAATCTGTTTCCGCTCCCCCTCTCCCTGCCTATCCCAAGAGGTATAGCGGTATAAAAACCGGGCCGTCCGTCCCCTTGACGGCCCGGCTTTTATTATAGAAAAATAAGTACCTTGATTTTTAAGACATTTCCATCAACATGGAACTATAGACAAGCCTTTGTTTTTTCCATTATAATCAAATAGATTAATCACTCTTGACCCCCGACTCCTGGGGGGAATTTTTATATGACAACAGATTCTTTAAGTATTGAAGACAAAGAAAAAGATGCTGGCAGGCGCTTCGGCATCTTTAATTTTGGAAAAAAGCAAAAAGAACAAAGGCTTTCAGGGCATATTGACTCGTCCTTGTTCGCTTACCTGACCCCTTTGATGATTACTGTTGCGCTCATCGTGCTTACCATCATCGTGTACTCGTTTCATACACTGCTTTTGTATTTCCAGACAAACGTTGCTCTGAATGGCCTGATCATTTTTCTATTAAGCGTATCGTTATTTCAAACCTTTTTGAATAATTACAGACTATATACAACAGCGCTTTTCCTGAAAAAAATCGAGGTATTAATAGCCAAAAATATCACGGCCAGTGACGAAGATGTGCATAAACTTCATCTGGAACTCGAGAACAAAATTCCATTGTTCAACACAAAGCAAATGCACAATAATATCAATAACTTAAAAATATTTGGTCACCCAAATTTTTCAGACAATGATGCACGCATTATTAAATCGAAACTTGGCTATCGCATTCGCTTGCGCAGATCAGACGTTAGCTTTAACGCCGGCATTCTGGTTATGCTCGGCCTGCTCGGGACATTTTTAGGACTCCTGAAAACAATTGATGCCGTAGGTGAGGCCATGTCAGGAATGTCCAATCTTGGTGGAGACAGCGGGGAAATTAATGCCGAGACGATGTCCACTTTTATTTCTTCATTGTCCGCCCCATTGCAAGGCATGGGACTGGCCTTCAGCTCGTCACTTTTTGGTCTGTCCGGCTCCTTATTGATTGGCTTTTTCAACCACTTGTGTGGGGGCGCTCAAGATAATTTTATTGAAGCTGCCAGCCGCTGGATTGATAACCGCATTCCTTCGTTTACACCGGAAAAAGAAGGCGGGAAGGACGGCGACGAAACTGCACAACCTGCCACAAAAGACGACCTGCAAACATGGCTTGCCGGCTACGTACACCTTTCCACAAAAACAAACACACGTATTGCCTACCTGTCACAAGCCATTCATAAATCTCTTGAACAATCGGAAGCTGTTCATTCAACGTTGGGGGATATTGCAACAGGCCAGAACCATGTCGCCGAGCAATTTAAAAATACAGCACGGTCACTTGATCATTTAACGCTCCAACACGGTCAATTAATCGAAAACTCACAGCATATTACCCAAGCCATTCATGGCTTAACAAACACGTCTTCAGATAAACTGTCAGAAATGAGTACGCATATTCATCAAATGACAAATACTCTTGATAAAACGCTGAAAGACAGTCTGGAGCAATCAAACAAAACTTCGCAAACGGCATTAAATAAGGTTGCAATCGGCCTGGAAAAACTGGGAACTGTCACAGAAAAGGAATCCAGACTCATTGCGACAACCCTCAAAGACAGCCTTAATCAGGTTTATAAAACAACACAACAGGCTCTGGATAAAATAAATACAGAACTCGCAAAACTGGGGGATACGGCAAAGGACAAGTCTGAACTTGAAACCCTGCAAAAAGATGTAAAGTCAGTTGAACAAACCCTGTTAAAAATTCACACAAAAGAACTTGAAACCCTGCAGACCATCACATCCAATCAAATTGAACCTCAAAGTTTTATCTCCCATCTAAGCGATATAGAAAAACTTCTGAAAGCCCTGAACAAACAAAACGTCATTTTAAATAAAAACCATATTACGGTCCTCAAAAAACTTGTACGGGAAATGCATAATCAGAATTCAAAAGAATTTAAAGTTTCCTATGAAGCGGGGCCAGAGCAGCAACAGAGTTTTATTGGCAAGCTTTTCAAAAAAGGTAAAAGAAAAGAGTAAAAGACATGTCAGGAAGAAGAGAAGACGACCTCTCAGCCATTGCGTGGCCCGGTTTCGTGGATATTTTATCCGCCATGATTATCATGTTTATCTTCTTTTTGATGATTGTCGCAACAGCCCTCTACTTTCATATTCTGATTTTTAAAAGCCAGGTTCTCGCTCAAAAAGAAACAGAGCAGATTATGGCTAAAAGTGAGGAGGAAGTCAAAGTATCGCAAATCCAGACAGAATTCGCAAAGTCAAAAGAACAAAAGATCGTTTTTAATAAAAAAGAGAACACCTTGATTATTTTCTTTGGAAAAGATGCGATCTCTCTTCTCGCAGAAAATCTGGAAGAAATAAAAGAAAAAATGGCCGTTTACAGAGAAAACAAAGGGGCGAATTATAACATCCGTCTGGAAGCGACAAAGAATCCCAAGACCTACGAAAATGCGGCACGAAAAGTCGCCTTGGCGCGCATGCTAAACGTCCGTAATGCGATCATTCAGGCCGGTTTCCAACCGGAGATCATAGAGCCTGCTGTTATTGAAGGGGAAGAAATTGATGACTCTTATCAATGGGTCCGTATAATATTTGAAAAACAGTAATGATTCGTTGCATACAACAGACTTATCTTGTCCTTGCTTTGACTTTAGGGCTATCTTTCTTGTTTGTTACCCATACCCTGGCTAACGAACAGGAGGAAACTGGCTTTCCAATCTCTTTGAATTCCATGGTTTTATTCGCGCTCTATGAGAACCCGGATATTAACCTGATAAAGTCTCGTGAAGAGCAAGCGCGCCATTCCATTGCTGAAAAAGAAGCCGAGTTTTATCCCGAGGTATTCCTGAATATTAACGGCGGACGCCAATTCAACAGCCCGACTGCCGGAAGTACGAGCGGAGCTGGTGGGACAAACAATTCAGGAGGTTTCTCATTAACACTCTCTCAAATGGTGTTTGACGGATTTAAAACAACCCACGAAATAAGAAACAGAGAGAAACTAACAGGCGCCTCAGAGTTCCATACAAAAACGGAAGTTATTGATGTCATTAATGAAACGGTCGAAAATTATCTAAAGGCACTTCGCTACCAGGAAGATATCAAAATCATTAAATCCCTGCTGATTAAAATCCAACATACAGTTGGCATTATTGAAGAGTTATTCGAAGCTGGGGCGGCTGCTAAAGTGATGCTGGACTATGCGAATTCCCGTCTGGCCTACGCCACCACGGAACTTAACCGGGTTCAGTCTTCTCTGAATGATGCCAAAAGCAATCTTGAATTTCTGGCCGGTAAATTACCCAACGACTTTGTCGCCCTGCCCCCTGAAGAACTGAACCCAAATAAATTAAGCCTGTATTACTACACCAAAGTCCTGAATGAGAGTAATTCACAGGTTCTCGCCAGCACCCTGGAAATAGAAGCCATGCAGGAGAACCTTCAGGCTGAAAAAAGTAAATATATGCCGGAGGTCACGTTTAACCTCTCTGCGGATCAATCTCATAATGATGGCGGACGTATCGGAATAGAGAGGGAATTATCTGCTGAGTTTCGCCTCAGATACAAGCTTTTTGACGGGGGGAAACGTGATGCCGCCGTGGAACGTGTCAAAAGTCAGGTGAAAGAGCTTGGTTATAAAAAAGAACAAATTTTGAAAGATCTGCGCCGTGACGTCAAACTGGCGTATAATCAGATTGATGCAAACAAAAATGCGTTAGGGCTCACGGAAACCGAAATCGCCTCCAATATTGCCCAGACAAAACTGAATGAAGAAAATTTCAGGCTCGGAAATATTAACGTGATTGAACTGATTGAAAGTGATGAACGTCTGAAAGACTCTTATCTGAAAAAGAATAAACTTCTTTATGAAATGCAGCTCAATTGTAAAAGTCACGATTTAATCTGACGGTTATGAATTATCGGACAGCTTGCGC
>CAKZKV010000108.1 GCA_937124505.1 uncultured Alphaproteobacteria bacterium | reverse complement strand
TTTTTGTGAAACGGCTTGTTTGAAGTAATAGGGCTGACAACAGCAGACGTCTGGCCCATCGCCCGGCGTTGGTGACGGTTCATACCTTCCATATCGTCTTGGTGTGATGACGTTTCAGCTTGTCCGGTTCCCATCAGGGCCGGGTCAGTCCGTGTTTCAACCGTGTTGACTTCCTGTCTGTTTAACAGGAAGCCGGGCATGCCTGTTTCCTGATGGATTTCAGCCAGACTGAGGGTTTTTGTGACATTTTCGCGGAAAAGATCCAGCATGTTCTCAAACAGGGCAAAGGCTTCGGCCTTGAATTCATTCAGTGGATCGCGCTGGCCATAGGCCCGCAGGTTAATCCCCTGACGCAGGTGGTCAAGCGCCAGAAGGTTCTCTTTCCATTGCGTATCCAGAATTTGCAGGACAACCGCTTTTTCCATGCGACGGAAATAATCAGCACCGATATTGGCGACTTTTTCGGCCATTTTTTTATCTGACGTATCCACCAGCCGGTCTTCAATTTCCTGATCGGCAATACCTTCTTCTTTGGCCCAGGCTTCAATTGGCACATCCAGACCCAGAACATCTTTTGTTTCGTGAGCGAGGCGCTCAATATTCCATTGGTCAGGATAGCTGCCAAGCGGAATGCAATCCGCCACCAGTTCACTGATATAATCATGGCGCAGTTCGGTGACCAGTTCCTCTACCTGATCGGAATCCATAATGTCGCGGCGTTGTTCATAGATCACTTTCCGCTGGTCGTTCATGACGTTGTCGAATTTCAGGATCGTTTTCCGAATCTCGAAGTTTTGTGCTTCCACGCGCCCCTGTGCCCGTTCCAGAGCTTTGGAAATCCATGGGTGGGTCAGGGCTTCGCCGTCCTGTAGGCCGATATTTTTATTGGCCAGAAGCATTTCCATTTTATCCGAACCGAAAATACGCATCAGGTCGTCTTCCAAAGACAGGAAGAACGCAGAGCCGCCCGGATCGCCCTGACGCCCGGAACGTCCGCGCAACTGGTTGTCAATCCGGCGGGATTCATGGCGTTCCGTTCCGATGATAAACAGGCCGCCAGCTTCTTTTACAATCTCTTTTTCTACTTTAACTTCTTCTTTTATCTTATTGACTAACTTTTCTTTTTCATCTTCTGGCAAGCTATCATCAATTTCTGTAGCAATGCGCATGTCTGCATCACCCCCCATTTTGATGTCTGTTCCACGCCCGGCCATATTGGTCGCGATTGTAACTGCGCCAGGCCGCCCGGCCTGCGCCACGATGACGGCTTCGTGTTCGTGGTAACGGGCATTCAGGACATTGTGCTTGATCTTTAACTTTTTAAAGGCGGCAGAGAGGATTTCCGATTTTTCAACCGAAACAGTGCCGACCAGAACAGGTTGCTTGCGCTCGACGCATTCCTTGACCAGTTCGGCAATGGCATCAACTTTTTCAGAAAATGTTTTATATATTTTATCTTCGTGGTCTTTCCGGGCGACCGGAACATTTGTCGGGATGGCGACAACACCAAGATTGTAGATTTCCTGAAATTCTGCTTCTTCCGTCAGGGCCGTCCCCGTCATGCCGGACAGTTTTGGGTAGAGGCGGAAGTAATTCTGGAAGGTAATGGAGGCCAGTGTCTGGTTCTCATTTTGAACTGGTACTCCTTCTTTGGCTTCGATGGCCTGATGCAGACCATCGGAGAGGCGGCGGCCTTCCATCATGCGGCCTGTAAACTCATCAATCAGCATGACGCGGCCATCCTTGATCATGTAATCCTTATCTTTATGAAACAGGGTATGCGCACGCAAGGCATTTTGAATGTGGTGGACAATATGAATATTCTGAAGGTCGTACAACCCGCCTTCTTCAATCAGGTTATGTTCGTCCAGTAATTCCTCGATCCGTTCCTGACCGTCTTCATTCAGGTTGACGGTATGCATTTTTTCATCGAGGTCATACAGATCAGACGAAATTTTGGGAATCAGTTTGTCTACTTTTTCATAGAGTTCGGTTGAGCTCTCCGCCGGGCCGGAAATAATCAGGGGAGTTCTGGCTTCATCAATCAGAATCGAATCGACCTCATCGACAATGGCGAAATTAAATCCGCGCTGGGACATATCTTCCAGAGAAAATTTCATGTTATCGCGCAGATAATCAAAGCCGAATTCATTATTGGTCCCGTAAGTGACATCTGCACCATACGCGGCGCGACGTTGCGCATCATTCAAATCATTAAGAATACAACCTGTCGTGAGACCCAGGAATCTATAAACCTCTCCCATCCATTCCGCATCACGACGTGCAAGATAGTCATTCACTGTGACTACATGTACCCCCTTACCGGATAAGGCATTCAGATAACAGGGAAGCGTTGCCACAAGGGTTTTTCCTTCCCCGGTCTTCATTTCGGCGATTTTGCTGTCATTCAGCACCAGCCCCCCAATCAACTGAACATCATAATGCCTCTGGCCGAGAGTGCGTTTCGCTGCTTCCCGAACGGTTGCAAATGATTCGAACAAAATGTCATCCAGATCAGCACCATTTGCCAGTTTTTCCCGGAATTCATTTGTTTTTGCCCGTAAGGCATCATCATCCAATTTCTGAAATTCTGACTCCAAGTCATTGATAGGCTGTACTTTTTGGTAGTATTTCTTTAATTGCCTGTCATTGCTGGAGCCAAATATTTTTGTGGCAAAGTTCAGTAGCATTCTGTGTCCTATAAAATTCTGTTCCTCTGATATAGACTGCAATGAGCATAAGGTCAATTTGCCTCTTGCATAGAGGAAGTGCGGAGCGTAAATATAAAGACATTCAATTTATTTGACCAGAAGAAGAGAGATATAATTATGAGTGAAGACACACAAAAAAACACACCAGCAGAAACACAGAAAAATGGTCCGGGAGGCATGGTCTTTCTGGTGATCGGGTTGTTGATTGTGGCTAGCGTTGTTGCGTTGGCTTTTGTCTCTAACACGGTGATCGCCGATCCTGAAAAACAGGCTTCAGCGGTTCAAGAGCAGGAAGATAAAGACTCGATGTCATCTGACATGGCCCAGGCTGAGGAAACTGAGATTGCTCCAGCTTCCGGGGAGCCGGAACAAAATGTACAACAAGAGCCTGAGAAAGAGAAGCAGGTTGAGATCAAAGAAGGAAATCCTGTTGTTGCCAGAATCGGGGATGAAGAAATTACGCGTATGGATGTTCTGAAATTCATCGCGCAATTGCCTGTTCAAATGCGTCAGCAGCCAATTGAAGATTTATTCCCTCTGGCATTGGAACAAACGATTAATGCCCGTCTTCTGGAGCGTGAGGCTTCTAAACTTGACCTTTCTCAAGACGAAGAGGTGAAAAAGCAAATTGCCGAAACCAAGAAAGCCATGGAAGAGCAACTCAAAGAGGCTGAAAAAAATATTGTGCGTACCGCCTATGTTCAGCAGCTTGTGAATGAAGGTGTGACCGAGGACGCGCTGAAAGCGGAGTATGACGAATATGTTACCAGCTTCAAGCCGGAAGAAGAAGTTAGAGCGCGTCACATTCTTTTGCAAACTAAAGAAGAAGCAGACGAAGCTATCAAGAAACTTGATGAGGGCGCTGATTTTGAAGAACTGGCCAAAGAACTTTCTACTGGCCCGTCTGCTGCCGATGGTGGAGATTTAGGATATTTTGTCAAAGGGCAGATGGTTCCGGAATTTTCTGATGCGGCATTCGGTATGAAAGTCGGAGAGTATACGAAAGAGCCTGTACAAACCCAGTTCGGTTTTCACGTTATCAAAGTTGAAGACCGCCGCGAGTCTGAGCCGCTTTCTATGGAAGAGGTCAAGCCGTACATTGAACAGGAACTGAAACGGAATGTTCTTGATGAAACATTACAGCAGTGGCGCAAGGATATGGCGATTGAAACGTTTGATATCAACGGCGATCCTGTTGAAACAAGTTCAACAAGTGAAAAATCACCTGAAAAGAAAGGCTAAATTCATGTCAGATCACCCACAAATTGATCGTATTCATGAAATATCTGCTCAAATTCACGGGCGGCCCAGCGAAGATTTTCGTCGCGGTGTTTTTGCTGAAGCATGCAAAGATTTAGGGTTTAAAGGCGATGCAGCAACCCCGGAACTAATGGATAAGGCTGTTGAGATTGCAGAAAGAGAATTAGCACAGCATAGCCATGTCATGTGAAGCTGCGTTGCAGCAGCCTGCACCATCTGCACCTGATATTAAAAAGCAACTGCTTGTTGTTGCGGCAGCCCTGATTGATTCGGATGGCCGTGTTCTATGTACGCAGCGCCCGGAAGGGAAATGGATGGAGGGGCTGTGGGAATTTCCCGGTGGAAAAGTCGAAGAAGGGGAGATTCCTGAATATGCCTTGATGCGTGAATTGCGTGAAGAACTGGGAATTGAAACCCGCCCGGGCTGTTTTACTCCGGTCAGTTTTATCTCGCATACCTACGCAGATAAAGGCGTCCATGTCCTGATGCCGCTTTTTGCCTGCCGTTTCTGGGGAGGGGCACCTGTGGCATGTGAAGGGCAGGGGCTCAAATGGATGCGACCAAAGGACATGCCCTCTCTGGACTTTGTTCCAGCGGACATACCACTTTTTTCCGTATTAGAGGATTATCTTTCCTAGTTCTTTCTCTCGACGGAAAGAGCAATTCGCCCTAGTATTTTTACATGTCGTTTTCCTTTGAAGCATTTTCTGAATTTTACAGCCTGCGGATTGGAATATTAGCGCAAAGGTTTATTCTGGCGCGGATGCGGGAAATATGGCCGGACGTGCGACATCACAGATTGTTGGCCATAGGCTATGCCCAACCTTACATCGAAGATTATTCGGGCCAAACGGAGCGAAGTGTTGTGATGACTCCGATGGCCATAGATGCGACTCCGTGGCTACGTGATGAAAAAAATATTCTGTGTCTGGCGAAATCAACTTTGCAGCCGTTTCCTTATGAGAGTTTTGACAGGGTCTTGGCGATTCATTCCCTGGAATTTTGTGAAAATATTTCGGAGATGCTGCATGAATGTTGGCGCGTGATGAAACCAAATGGTCGCATGATGTTGATTGTTCCAAATCGAATGAGTATCTGGGCCAGAACAGAAAATTGCCCGTTTGCTTACGGAACGCCCTATACCCTCTCACAAATTAAACAGAATCTGCTGGATAACAATTTTCGAATTGAACGGCAGAGAAAGGCGCTCTTTGTGCCGCCCTTTGAGACGAACCTGATGCTCTCTCTCAGCCCCGTATTCGAAGGGGTCGGTGGCGCGGTTTTTAAAGGGTTTGGCGGTGTGCATGTGATTGAAGTCAGTAAAAAGGTATATGCGTCCGTCACACCTGATAAAGGCAGTGCGATTGCCGTGGCAACGCAAATTCTGGCACAGCCGAAACCGGCGGCAACGTCCTATGATTCCTGATATTGGTTAAATGGATCTCCGGGATTAATACCGTCCATGAATTGTTTCTTGCGATCAACGTTTGTCACCTGATAGACCGCGCCGATCCAGTTAGCGATCATCGCGCGGGCGCTGTCATGCCATGTATTTTCCAGAAGCTTTTCAATTTCTTTTTCAGGAAACGTTTCAGGAATGGCACCTGCTGCTTCCCATGCTTCGATGGCCTGAATAGATTCATCATTAAAATATTTATGCGGATAGGGCGGGCGTTTGTCTATTTTGCCGCTGTGATACCAGACCAGATCACGCCGGTATTCTTTCAGAATGCTGAACGTATCATATTCGGGATGTCCCTGCATACAGACCAGCCGGATGCCGTCTTTTGACGCGGCCATATGCACGCCGGAGTCTTCGCCGGAAATCAGAACGTCCATGCCGGCATCCAGAAATTGCTGCTCACTCAGGCCGTTATTACGCGCGTGCGGCATATCGACAATCGTGTTCATGCTGCGGGTGATCGGATGCTCCCGGTTTATGACCCGGTGCGAATATATGCCGAAGCGTTTTTGCGGCAGGCGTGTGGGGGGGGAATTATGCCAGTAACTCATGACAAAATGAGAAGAGAGACAGGAACACAGGATAGAAGCGACATTATCTTTTGCCCAATCGAGAACTTCTGTCAGCTCTTTCCAGCCTTCTATGTCTCTGACGGGAGGATTTGTATCGGCATTGGCACCTGTAATAATCAGGGCGTCCAGACCGTCTTCCTTAATTTTTTCCCATGGTTCATAATATTTGTTGATATGGGCCAAAGCCTCTTCACTGCGCTGAATAGGGGGGATGTTGAACGGATGAATGTGAAACTGCGCGATCTTGTTACTTTCGCCGATCAGACGGAAAAACTGGCGTTCCGTTGCTTCGAGCGCGGCATCAGGCATCATGTTCAAAAAACCGATATGCAGTTCGCGGATGTCCTGTTGATAGGCGCGGTCTGGGGGGAGAATAACGCGACCCTCTCCTAAAAGGCGGTCGTAAGTCGGCAGGTCGTTATGAGCAATCAGAGGCATAAGATTGGTTATATGTTTTTCTTGCCAGTAAAGTCAAAGTCTGTTTATCTACTTATATGCAATTTCGCGATTTGTACATCGCTGTTTATTCCTATGACTATTACGCCTGCGCGGCGTAAATATTTCTGTATCCCCATTTTTTTTGTGTTTTTTAGTGTTTCTGTATTGCAGGAATGCTTATAAGTGAATGTATCAAGTAGAAAGAAAGAATATGTTTGAAAAAGTGGCCGTGATCGGCTTTGGGTTAATCGGATCGTCCTTTGCGCAGGCGTTAAAAAGAAGCGGGAAGGTCAGGGAAGTGGTTGCTGCAGACAAGTCGGAGGAGGTGTGCCGGCAAGTCCAGGAAAACAAACTGGCGGATAATGCAACAACTAACCTGCGGGATGCGGTTTTGGATGCAGATATTGTTGTTCTCGCCGTGCCGGTTGGGGCAATGGGGCATGTGATGAAGGGAATCGCGCCTTACCTGAAAGAGGGTGCCATTGTTACCGATACTGGCTCCGTGAAGGCATCTGTGATTGAGGCTGTCTCACCGCATCTGCCGGAACATGCCTCCTTTGTTGCGGCCCACCCGATTGCCGGGACGGAGCATTCCGGCCCGCTCGCCGGATTTCCGGAGTTATTTGAACACAGGTGGGTCATTCTGACCCCCATGCCGGAAACGCCCCTGCGCGATGTAGAGAAAATCACGACGTTGTGGGAGGCGACGGGAGCAAATATTGAAATCATGTCGCCGGAACATCATGATTTGATTCTGGGGATTACCTCTCACTTGCCACACCTGATTGCCTATACGATTGTGGGAACGGCCACCAATCTGGAAGATGATATCCAGTCGGAGGTGATTAAATACTCCGCCTCAGGTTTCAGAGACTTTACGCGGATTGCGGCCTCAGACCCGACCATGTGGCGCGACGTGTTCCTGAATAACAAGGCGGCGGTGCTGGAAATCCTGCAACGGTTTACGGAGGATTTGACGGCGTTGCAACGGGCAATACGCTATGCGGATGGAGATTATCTTTATCAAACCTTTGACCGAACCCGTGGAATCAGACGGGCCATTATTGAGGCAGGGCAGGCGGACTATCCGGACGCTCCCGACCCAAAAACGGCGTCCCCGGCCAGTGAATAAACGGTATGGATGACAGCCGGATCATGTTCAGGTAGAAGGCATTTTCTTTTATCTGTAACGGCAGAATAATCGCGCCGTTTTTCTTGTTCAAGGCGTTCAGGAACGTCAGGAGCATGAGCTTCTGCGTTCCCGGCATGCCGATTTCTTCGGCCAGAATGGTGACGAAGTAATTATGATTGGTGACACCCAGCGTGGCTTCGCCTTCCGGTTGCAACTGTTCGTTCAGGCGCATGTCACCTTCCGCGAAAATGCTCGCATCCGGCCATTGCAGGGTCAGGGACGCAATGCGAAAACGTGCATTTCCGTTTGCTTGCCAGACTTTCAGGTAGGGGTAAGATAATTCAGGCGGCATTTGCGTTGGCACGATGATGGTCAACGCCGCCCGTTCCAGCTTTTGCAGGTGATCAGGCAACGTGCGCACGCCTTTTATTTCAAGCCCCAGAGGAGCCAGAGCCGTCATCTCCATCCCCTCCAGAGGAATGCCGCTGATCTCCAGCTTCGGGAAAGAAAGTGTCCCGGACGGCGTGACGATATCACCCGTATAAACCAGTTTGTAAACACCCGGAAAGCCGTGGGTTGGGCTGATCGTCCCCTGAAAATCAACGCCTTGTTTTTTTTGATCTTCAATAAAACCGGCAACTTCCCGGTCAATCACACCGGCGAAATAATACCAGGCGGTTGTATAAAAACTGCCAAGGATGATCAGACATAAAAACAGAAATAAAAACGTTTTTTTCATGGTGGTTGGGAACTATAGCAATCCTCTTTATAGAGAAAAAGCAAAAAGGTTATTGACCAGAAATAGACACGAATAAACAGTTTGTTATTTTATCAGGTTTGGCTGTTCAGCAAGATCCATAAGGGTTCCTGTCGTCATGTGGGGATTTTTATTGGCGAGAATTTGAATCAACCTTTCAGCAACCTCCTCAGGGGTAGGATTGCCCTTAGGAAAAGCGGCATTCAGAAAAGTCTTCACCAATCCACCCATATCCTGTTCTAACAGACGTCCTGCCGAAGGATCATAGTCATGACTAACCGTATAGATATGCCGCTGAATGGTGACCGGGGGAATTCTCCTGTCCAATATGGTTTCCAAAAAATTTAAGGATTCATCATAGTCTGCGAAAGGAATGGCAATGTCCTGCTCTGTGTCTTTATACCCGGATTGTACCCCAAGACTTATAAAGGGCAGAGAACCGTCATATTCAAGTTCAGACCAGGCGTCTCTATATAGGGGCAAGTGAAAGTCATCACTAACTTGTTTGAAAATAACAAAGAAACGGGCGCCTGCTCTGACGGCTTCTGAAAAACCACTTACTTCGTCCGTATCTACGGCTTCATTTATAGTTTGAAGTTGCGTTGTCATATTAATCCCTCTAGTTTTGTACATAAATTTTTATTTTTAAATATAGCAACCATTGCATTATGTCAATGGGTGTTTTCTATTTCCGGATATAGCTGCAAAGGCCTGAAAATAAGGTTTCAGTCTGCTCGCGGTTTTTACATTTATGTCTTATGACGGTTACAACAGATTTTTGCAGGCTGTTTCTATCTGTTCTTCGAGAATTTTGACGGTTTCTTCTGGCGGGTGATTGTTTTCGATTGGTGGCAAAAATTCAAAAATAACCGTGCCGGGTTGTTTGAGCCAGTGATTGCGCGGCCAGAATTTTCCGGTATTCAACGCCAGAGGAACAATTGGCATCCCTGTGGCTTCCTGCATGCGGGCAATGCCTATTTTGTAGGGCTTCTCTTTTGTGTCCTGATCCAGTCGTACGCGGGTTCCTTGTGGGAAAATGATAATCGGGCGGTTTTGGGTCATGATCCGCTTTGCACCGTCAATGATCTGCTTTGATGCCTTTTTACGGTTGCTTCTGTTAATGGCAATCGGGTCTGTCCGCCACAAAAACCAGCCCCAGACCGGGATTTTGAGGAGTTCTTTTTTCAGGATGATCGCCGGGTCATCAAAGATAAAATGAAGCTTGAGCGTTTCATAGGTTGATTGGTGTTTTGCCGCGATTAGGAAGCTGCCGTCTTTGGGAAGATGCTCCAGCCCCCGCACTTCGTAATCCAGCTTCAAAATATGCCGTTCTAAAAAATACATGACCCTCAAATAGAATCTGGCCACCCATAAAATCCCCCTCTTGGGCAAAAGGACGGCAGGCAGGAAGACAACGCACATCATGGCGGTTATGACGTAAAAACACAAATTGGGGTCAAAGATATGACGCAGGTAAGTCAAAATCGTTTTGTGATATTCACCGATAAGAAGTTTTGTATAGTCGTACCCTGATTTTTCCGTGCGGTCTGTAAAAACCGGGTGTGGGTAGATTTTTGTTTTCGGGGCGGTAAAGGAAAATTCCATCAGGGAACGCGGCATATGATAATCGGAGGTGACCAGAAAAACGGATTTGATATTATTCTGCTTGAGCCAGTCTGCACTTTCCTGTGCGTTACCCATGGTATTAGTCGCGGCATAGCCGATTTCAATGCAGCAATCCGGCAGGGGCGTGCCATCCCAATGATGAAGAAGGGTATCAATTGTTACATCCTTGTTAACGCCTGAAATAAACAGGTTCGGGGCGCGGTTGGTGGCAAACAGGTAAAAGCCTTCGTCAATGCGTCCCTTGCCGCCGGTCAGGACGATAATCGCATCAGCTTTTGGAATGTGTGCCGTGCTTTGTTCTGTTGTCGCAATAGTACTGAACCATAGAAAGCCAGCACACCAGATCATGAGTGTCGTCATGGAAAATAACAATAATGTGAGACCAAGTTTTTTCATAGAAGTTTTGATTTGTATTTCTTCTTACAGCATCTTTTGCAGTCTTTGCAAGACGGCCCATTTTGCACTCAGGACAGACAGGCCGACGATGACAAAGGGAACCGCGATAAAAGCCGCCCAAAACGTAAGGTTCGGCGCGAATGACGGCAAGATGGTTTCCTCCCGCCCCTCCAGAAACAGACCGAGTCCATAAATAAACAAGGCGCAGATAATCAGGCCGATGACAGCCCCCTGAGAGGAAATGATGAAGGCGTGCCGCTGGAATTGCCGACAGATATAAGTATCTTCTGCGCCCATTAAATGAAGAAGCTCGACACTGTCCTTGTGCTCCGCCATACGGGATTGCATCGCGCCGGCAACCGCCAGAATTCCAGCCGCACTGATGACAAGCGTAACCAGTACGGCCACAAGGCGCAGGCTGCCGGTTAAACGTAACAGCTCTTCCAGCCAGCTTTCATGACGGTCAAGCCGGGCGTTTGGGGCGATGTTTTCAAGTTCCATGCGGATGTCATGCGCCGTTCTTGCACCTGTTTGACGCATATCCAGAGAGATCAGAACAGGGACGGGAAGAATGATGCCGTTTTCATTGGAGATATTATCTGTCTCAAACCATGGGGAGAGAAGATCTGAAATCTCTTTATCGGACAGTCTGGAAACATGTTCAACCGAATGAAATTCCTTGAGTGCGCTGAGAATTTTTTCGACGGTCTGGTTGATATCCTTTTCGAGGAGCATTTCGCCGTTTTCATCAATAACCGGCAGTTCAATCGTCCATTTTCCCTCCAGCCCGGTTTGCCATTGTTTCGCAAAGTCGTTCAAAATATAGGCGGCACTGACAGATAACAGCATTAGAAACACCATCAGTCCGATCAGGGCCGTCAGGAATATCCGACCGGAGCCTTTATCAAGAGGAATGTCATAAGTGTGCTTTTCTGAAACACCCAGAGAACGGTCTTTCTTGCGTGGAAATTTCAGACCCATCAAAACACCTCATTCAGAATTTTTTTGATTTTTCCGATGCGCGGGGTCTCGACGGATAATTCGCCGTGATTGAGGACAAGTTTGGCGTGCCTGAATTTGTCCATCATCTGCTCATTGTGTGTCGCGATTACGATGGTGGTGCCGGTTTTATTGAGCTGCTCGAACAAAATCATCAGTTTATAGCCGATCTCATCATCCAGGTTCCCGGTCGGTTCATCCGCCAGAAGCAGGCGAGGTTTTGTGACAACCGCGCGGGCGATTGCAATGCGCTGCTGCTGACCGCCTGAGAGCGTATGCGGCAGGCGGCGCATATGATCGCCCAGCCCGACCCATTTCAGCAATTCTTCGACATTTTTACAGATATCTTTTTCCTTCTTTCCCTGAATACGCAGGGGCAAGGCGACATTATCAAAGGCGGAGAGGTGTGGGAGCAGGCGGAAATCCTGAAACACGACCCCGATTTTTTGGCGGATTTTGGCCATTTCATAGCGGTTCATCTCGCTGATATTTTGTCCGAACATGGCCATTTGCCCGCGTGTTGGGCGGATACCCAGATATAACAGGCGCATCAAAGATGTTTTGCCGGCGCCACTTGGCCCGGAGAGGAAATGAAAGGAGCCGGACTCCAGAGTGAAATGGATATCACTCAAAACTTCTGGCCCAACGCCATAGCGTAATCCGACGTTTTCAAATTTAATCATTCTTCTTTCACCTGCGCCTTTTCTTGTTCTTTGCGTTGTGTATCCAGAATGAATTGTACGGCTTCGGCCTGCATGACAGGATTGGCAATATGGACGGCTGTATCAAAAGATTCCTGATATTTGCTGTTTTCTGCAAATATGCGGGAGACGTTTTTATAGGCCTTGTTTTTAAAGGAGATGCTGCCGATAAAGGAAATGCTCTCCATTGCCAACCCAAACTTCCCCTTTTCTGCCTGTATTTCCGCTGTTTCACCATATGCCTTGTTACGCAGGTCTTCATTCTCCATCTGGGACGCTGTCAGTCTGGCCCCGGCATCGTCCCCGGCAAAGGCCTGCGCCATAGCAATATAGGTCAGGGCAATGCCATAAGAAGGCGGATGCGTGATTTTTTCCGCCTCAGCGCGCAAAAGAGGAAATAAGCCGTCCGGCACTTGACCCGCCATGGCTGCCTCCATGCCGATCCCGCGAATGGTCAGGGCCTGTGTGTCAGGATTTGTGATTTTGGGGATATAGGCAATGGCGTCCAGCGCGCGGCCATCCGTCGCCATGGTTTTGGCCAGTTCCCGGTAAGTCTGGTCGCGCCAGCTGTCTTTTTCGATCTGTTCCGCCAGACTTGCAAGATAGGTTGTCATGCAAACCTGATCTGTCGCATTGCAAACGGGAGGTGTTTCAGCCCCGGCGGGTGACACCATCAGCAGGATGAGTATGCCCGGCAGAAGATAGTATTTCATCGTAATAATGCTTTGCCTCTTTGTTGATTTTGTTTCACATGATAAAACAGAATAGGAAGCAGAGAAATTACTAATTAAATTTTTTCCCGCATCAAATTTTCAACTGTGTAAGAATTACGCTCATGATTGTAACCTGTCCAAGTTGTACGATGAAATATCGGCTTGACCCGGAGGAACTGGGGGACGAGGGGCGGAAGGTTCGCTGTACGGATTGCGGGTTTGAATGGTTCCAGCCGCCGGAAGAGCCGGAAGAAGACGTGGGCGAGGAAGATGATTTTCCCGAAGAAGAAGGGGGCATCGAAGATGAAGATGATGTAGACAGCGACGTTTTCGATGATACAGAGGACGAGGAAGACGATTTTCCCGAAGAAGGACTGAACGTTGATCTTAGTGAACGTGATCAGGAAAGTTCCGAAAAGGAAACGGCGGAAATCCCTTCTCCAAAGACACTTGACACGAATCCCTCAAATGCGGGCAGGCTGGCGGCTGCTTTGCTGTTTATTGCGGTTCTTGGTGGATTGTGGTTTTTGAAACCGGGGATTGTGGAGGCATGGCCTGATACAGCAGCAGTTTATAGCGCCTTCGGTGCGGAAGGGAACATACTGGATGTCAATGATATTTCCTTCGAGCGTTTTGACGCCGTTCAGGACGGTGCGGAAATACAAATCAGCGGCATGATCTATAATTTGAAAAGTGAAGAGATGGAATTGCCGCCTCTGGTTCTGACACTGAAGGACGATTCAGATCACCCCGTCAGTGAAATGATTTTTGCTCTGGATCATCCGCGGATTGAAAGCGAGGGAACGTTGCAATTTCAAAAAACGCTGCGGCTGGAGGACATGCATATCGTGAAACTCATTGAACTCAGACCTGTCACGGGACATGAATATGAGGCATACAAACGAAAGGATCAATCAACCGTTTCATCCGCAGGATAGGTGCCGGGGAAAGTCTTTGCCTCCTTATCTGAAGGCGGTGTGAGATGATCCGGCTTGATTCCGCAGGACGTCAAGAGAAGGAGGCCTGTTGTTAAAAGTAAAAGCGCAGGTTTAATATGTTTCAAAGAAAAGCTCCTTCCTGATTTCAATAAAAAGAACTTAAATCTCATTGTAAGACATGACAAATAAAAAATTATTTTTGACGGGAGCCGGCGTTGCATTTGTGACGGTTTTGGCGCTGCTTGTCATCAAAGGCGTGATTCAGAATACCTCAGCGGGGAGCATAAATCCCGGGGTCGAACAAAAACTTCAAGAGCAATTTTATGGGTTTCAACGCTATAAAGTCGGGCAAAATCCCTTACCGCCCGTTGTTCTTTATAACTCTGAGAACCTGAAAGTTCATTCCGATACATTCAAAGGCCAGTATCTGATGCTGAATATGTGGGCGACGTGGTGTCCGGGATGTGTGCAGGAGTTGCCGTCCCTTGCGAAACTTTCTGAGCATTTTTCTGATCGCGATTTGCCTGTTCAGGTCATTGCTGTTTCTCTTGACCGAAACAAGGACATCAAGGACATCAATGAATTTTTGTTGAAATATGATGTGGGGGCTTTGGCGTCCTATCATGATACGGATCGATCCCTTGCCAGAGCGTATCCTGTAAACGGCATGCCGACCACGTTGCTGATCGATTCGGAAGGAAATATCATTTATGAGATGATGGGAGAGGCCGACTGGCAGGAAGATGATATTGTCAAGTTCCTTGAGGCAGAGATCAGGCCTGATAAGGAAATGATTTCAGTACAAAATTCACCATGATTTTTTAACGTTTTTCTGCGACACTATAAGGATGTCGGGTTCTTCTTCGCAGACATCTTCAGAGATAGAAAAAATTCATCAGGATCAACTGGATGCCCTGGTCAGGCTGCACGAGCGCTTTCTGGCCGGGCGTATCGGGGGGCGCCGCGCGCTTCTGCGCAGTACGGATATTTCGGGGCTCAAATTAATCAATACAGATTTGCGTCAGGCAGATTTTACTGGCTGTATCATGCGCGACATGGATCTGACGGGCGCAAACTTTCAGGAAGCTTCGCTGTATGCATGCGATCTGACGAACGCAAACCTGCATGATGCTGTTTTTATACGGGCGGACTTGCGCGGGGCGCGAATTGAGAACGCAAACCTTGAAAATGCTGATCTGGAAAATGCGGATTTGCGGACGGGCGGTGTAAGTTCATACGATACTTTTGAAGCAAGCCGCAGTGTAAACTTCCGCGGCGCAAACCTGAGTGGCGCGAAATTGATGGGATCACTTGCCAATAGTGCTGATTTTTCTGATGCCATTATGTCCGGGGCAAAAGTCTCCGGCGCGGATTTAAGGGGCGCCATGTTTGAAGGAGCAGACTTGTCTGATGCGGATTTAGGTGGATGTCTGATGCAGGGCGCTAATCTCAAGGCTGCCATTATGACGGGCGTTAAGCTGGATGCGCGTGCGATGGTCGGTCTGGATATGAGTGGTGCGATAACGGATCAGAATATCGGGCAATCTCTATCCTCTTTAGAAAAGCCGTTACAACAACTTATTGAAACACATCGTCGCTGGGTGCAGACAGCAGGCGGCGAAGGCAAGCAGCTTGATCTGAGTGGTTATGATTTGCGCGAACTCAAAAGCCTGAAAATGGAAAAACTAACGGCCATTAAAGCAGAGAACACCAAGTTTTTTGGTATAAACCTCTACAAGGTTGAGATGCAAAGTGCGGTTTTAAACAATTCTGATTTCCGGAGTTGTGATCTGGAAGAAGCGGATATGCGTGGGTCCAGTTTAAAAGGGGTGCGCATGGGGCATGCCAGCCTGAAAAATGCAAATTTTGACCCGTTATTGTTTGGTGCAGAAGGGGCTCAACAAAGGTTCTGTCCGTGTCATTTTGATGAAGCCGTGTTAAGATATGCCGATTTTTCGGGAGCCAACCTGAAAAGCGCTGTGTTTAAAGGCGCAGATGTTTCCTATACCAATTTTACAGGGTGTGATCTGCGGGACGCGGACTTTTCCGGGGCAGTGACATCTGGAGCCATATTTAAAGATGCCAATCTTGAGAATACTGTTTTTGAAAAACAGGACAGCGGCGGGAAAGCATTTTCCCTGAATGCATTGAGAGAAGATAACTAGAGATACTTACAGCTTCTCGTTTAATTCTGGCACGACATCAAATAGATCGGCAACCAGGCCATAGTCCGCGACCTGAAAGATCGGTGCTTCTTCATCTTTATTGATTGCGACGATGATCTTGCTGTCCTTCATCCCGGCGAGGTGTTGGATCGCGCCGGAAATACCAACCGCCACATAGAGATCAGGTGCAACCACCTTGCCCGTC
>CAKZKV010000107.1 GCA_937124505.1 uncultured Alphaproteobacteria bacterium | reverse complement strand
AGCTTAAGCTGGAAAGCCTGACGCTGGACGAAGACCCACAAGCCCTGTTACAGGCAATCGGTTACACGGCGCAACGGCCACATACGCCGGAAAAAAGCCAGCAAATCACTCCTGAGAAACGATTAGACGAGACCCTTCATGGAAAACCGTTTAAAAAGCGCATTGCCCGGTTCTGGGTCAACTGGGCCAAGGCCCGCATCCGTGACCGCGAAAATCTGCGCTTTGAACGTACGCGTGTCTTTGGACGCGTACGCAAGGTTTTTCTGGCTGCGGGAAAACGTCTGGCAGAAGAAAACTTAATCGAACAGGAACGCGATATCTTTTTCCTGCAAGTCGAAGAAATCCTCGGCCTGATTGACGGCACTATCATGACCTGTGATCTGAAAGCCCTGATCGCCTTGCGCCGTAAGGAGGCTGAAAGTTTTCATGAAAAAGGCGATTTACCCAACCGCTTTGAAACAAGGGGAGCGACGCTTCCCGACCTGATGAAGACAAACCTGAAAGAAACGGCCTTTGTGTCCAATGCCAAAGGAGAGAAACGTACAGGTCTTGGCTGTTGCAGTGGCATCGTGAAAGCCAAAGTGCGTGTTATTCATGATCCGCGCACGGAAATTTTGCAAAGCGGTGAAATTCTGGTAGCCAAACATACCGATCCCGGATGGATTGCCTTGTTCAGTAATGCGGCGGGAATATTGGTGGAGCGCGGCAGCCTGCTTTCCCATTCCGCGATTGTGGCGCGGGAGATGGGCATTCCGGCGATTGTCGCCATCCCCGATATCATGCACTGGCTGAAAAACGGAGATATAGTAGAAATGAACGGCGCGACAGGCATGGTTGTAAAGGTGAATGATGAATAAAAGCGAAGTCGAAAACAAGGCTGATTTTAGTCTCATCCGCTACGCCCAGTGCTGGGAGGACGCCGATATCCTGCTGGAGGCACTGGCCATAAAAGAGGGGGCGACGTGCCTCTCCATTGCCTCAGCCGGCGACAACGCACTGGCCATGCTGACCCGCAATCCGGCAAAAGTCATTGCTCTTGATCTCTCACAGGCACAACTTGAATGTGTCGCCCTGCGCGTAGCCGCATACCGCCATCTTGATCATGAGGAACTTCTGGAACTGATCGGATCAAGTCACAGTTCCAGACGTAAAACCCTCATGGAGAAATGCCGCCCCTCCCTGAAAGCCGACACAATCTCTTTCTGGCAATCCCGCATGGAAGATGTTGAAAAATACGGGATCGGCGGCGCGGGAAAGTTCGAACATTATTTCCGCATTTTCAAAGACTATGTTCACCCCCTTGTCCATTCCCGCAAGATCACAGAAGAGCTTCTGCAGGACAAACCGCAGGAAAACAGACATACATTTTATGAGCGGCACTGGAACACATGGCGCTGGAAGCTGATGCTGAATATCTTTTTTTCCAGGCATGTCATGGGAAAACATGGCCGGGACAAGGCGTTTTTCGATTACGTCGAAGGCAGCGTTCCCGCACATGTCGAGCGCCGCACACGCTATGCCATGAGTGACCTGAATCCGGCTGAGAATCCCTATCTGCAATGGATTTTCACCGGACGGCACACGACCGCCCTGCCCTGCGCCCTGCGCAAAGAAAACTTTGATCTCATTCGCGATAATCTGGACCGTCTGGAGTGGCGCTTGCAATCGGTCGAGGACTTTACCGCATCCGGTGAAAAAACGGATGCCTTCAATCTAAGCGATATTTTTGAATACATGTCGGAAGATGCTTATGAGGCCCTGTACCGTAACCTGTTGGACAGCGCCAACTCCGGGGCGCGTTTTGCCTACTGGAATATGATGGTGCCGCGTTTTGCTCCCCAATCCCTGCAAAACAGAGTCATTCAGAAAACCGAACTCGCAGAGAAGCTTTTCAAAGAGGACAAGGCCTTTTTCTATTCCCGTTTTGTGGTGGAGGAAGCAATATGACGTTCGGCCTCATAAAAATCTGCGCCTCCCTGCTGCTGTTGATCGGGGTTTTGTACGGCATACAAAAACTGGGAAAAACTCTAAGTGTTCATGCCGAGGTCCAGAGAAAAATTATTCATACCGGACTCGGTCTGTATTCCCTCACTTTCCCGCTGATTTTTACACAGGTATGGGAAGTCCTTGTTTTATGCAGCGCAACGATTATTCTCCTTACCCTGATCCGTACCGTTACGGCCATCAAAGATAAACTAGGATCCGGACTGCACAGCGTCGAACGATTGTCTCTTGGAGAAATCTTTTTCGCCTGTTCCATCGGCCTGCTTTTTTACCTGAAGGGCGATACGGTCGTTCTTTACATCCTGCCCCTCCTGATCCTCACACTCAGCGATGCGGCGGCGGCACTGGTCGGAACGGGTTATGCAAAGTCCTTTTATACCGTCGAAAGCGGCAAAAAAAGCTGGGAGGGGTCAAGTTTCTTTTTCCTGACGGCGTGGTTATTGTCCATGATCGCCCTGCTTCTGTTCTCGAACATTCCCCGAGAATCAGTCGTTACCGCCGCGCTGATTATTGCCCTGTTCGGGGCATTAATCGAAGCCGTTAGCTGGAAAGGACTGGACAACCTTTTTGTTCCGGTCGGCCTGTTTCTTTTGCTGCAAAAACTGGCTTTTCTGCCGCCAGGCGAACTGGCCATCATCAGTATTGTCTTTTTGAGTGTTCTTGTCCTGTCCGTAGGGATCGCCAAAAAGATGCAGCTTGATGTACATGCCGTAAATACTGTGGTGACCGCTGCCTTTTTCTTCTGGATTGTCGGCGGCTGGGCCAATCTGGCGGCCCCTCTCGCGGTTTTTGCAGCTTATTTGTACCTGCAACGTAAGGAAAACCTGAGCGACGATCTGCCCGTTGTTCTCAGCATCATCAGCACGGCTCTCTTCTGGTACGTCATCAGCATGGTTTTTGCGTACAACACTTACTATGTTTATAATCTGTCTTTTGGCTTACATCTGATCATGCTTGTGCTGCTGCAACAAAACATGCGCAAAGTTATTCCGTTTATCTACGTTATTTTCCTGTCATGGATGGTGACCAATGTCCGCGTTCTGTTTGCTTCCGACTTTACGGTCTATGACTGGCAACTCTCCGCAGGCGCATTCGGCATGATTTTTCTGGCAGCCTGTTTGATCATGCTGTCACACCGCTTTTTCGAAAACCGGCGCTGGACGAAACAGGCTCTGGCTGTTCTGGCACTATCTTCTATGGGGGTTCCGCTGACATTATGGCTGTAAAAACCAAAGATTTGAAAACAAATAGTGCGCTCTGCACGCTATGGCTAGCGGATACGCCGCAATATGAAAGTCGCAAGACCGCAACCATTGGCAACTTTCAGGCCGAGAATAAAAAAGCTGGTACGGATATCATAAATCAAGCCCTGCAATATCTAACAGACAATGGATTTGAATATGCTATCGGCCCGATGAACGGCAACACCTGGCACTCTTACCGTTTCGTCACGGGAGGAGATAACAGCCCGCCGTTTTTGATGGAGCCAAAAAACCCGGATTTTTACCCTGTTATTTTTCAGGACACAGGATTTGAACCTTTGGGAGAATACAGTTCTGCAAAAATGAACCCCATCGGAGCCTATGAGGGGATACATCCACCAGAGGGCATTTATATCCGGGAATTTCAAAAAGAGCATGCAAAAGAAGAATTGTGCAAAATCTGGCAACTCTCTCTTGAAACATTTGCTCATAACTTTCTCTATACACCAATAGACAAAAAAGACTTTATGGCGCTTTACACACCCATACTGGATAAGCTGCTCCCGGAGTATGTTTTGATGGCGGAAACAGCAAATGGCACGTTAAAAGGGTTTCTGTTCGCCATCCCGGATTATACACAGGGAAGCAGCCCAGATTGCCTGATCGTCAAGACCTATGCCAGTTTGCAACGAGGTATTGGCGGCGCCTTGCTTGACATGATCCACAAAAGAGCAGAAGAAAATGGCTTTCAAAATCTTATTCATGCGTTGATGTATGACGGGAATATCTCCAAAAAGCGCACTGCAAAATTTAGCAAGCCATTTCGCCGCTATACGCTTTACGGACGGGAGCTTTGAACATGAACCTTCTTGACCCGTTTGTGGAACAGAGCCAAAAGAACCCTGACACCCCGGCACTCATTACAAAAAATTGCAAGATTAATTTTGCCGAACTTGAACAAAAATCAAATGATCTGGCCGCTCATTTTCAAAAGCAGGGTCTATTGAGAGGAGATGCCGTTCTGGTTTTTCAGGATGTTGGTATTTCCCTTTACATCACCCTGCTGGCACTGTTTCGTATGGGGGCCGTTGCCATGTTTCCCGACCCGTCTGCCGGACTTGGCAACCTTAAAGATGCCTGTGATTCCGCTCACGTCAAAGCCTTTGCCGGAAACTGGAAGGGACAGCTTTTAAAATTTCTCATTCCTGCCTTGAGGCAGATTCCTTTAGCACTCTCCCTCCGTCCAAAAGAAAAAACCAACCAGCCCATATACGAATCTCTGCCGGAAGATCATCCCGCCCTGATGACCTTCACCAGCGGATCAACAGGCGCACCGAAAGGGATCGTACGCTCCCACCACTTTCTTTTGCGGCAGCATGATATGGTTTCCAGTATGCTGCAACCTGCGCAGGGAGAAATCGACCTGATTTCCCTGCCGGTTTTTGTCCTCTCTAATCTTGCCAGCGGCGTCACCAGCGTCCTGCCCGATGGAAATTTGCGCAAACCGGGAGAAATCAATCCCGCCCCCGTCCTGCAACAAATCAGACAGCACAAGATCAACCGTATTCTCGCACCTCCTGCTCTTTGCGAAAGGCTTGTTGAAAGTGCTGAGACGTTCCCGCAGATCAAAAAAATATTTACTGGCGGCGGCCCGGTTTTTCCTGATTTGCTTCAGCGCCTCAAAACGTTTGCGCCGCAAGCCGAGATCGTGGACGTCTATGGCTCTACGGAAGCCGAACCGATTGCTCATATCGCCCTGTCCGATATCAATGAAGATGATTTTCAAGCCATGCAATCCGGTGCGGGCCTGCTGGCCGGGTATCCGGTAGAAGACATTCAACTGCAAATAATTGTCGATGAAATCGTCGTCACCGGAGATCATGTGGTCAAGGGGTATCTGAACCCGTCGCATGACCAAACGACCAAAATTGAACAAGACGGCGAAATCTGGCACAGAACCGGGGATGCCGGACGGCTGGATGATCAGGGCAGACTCTGGCTTTTGGGCCGAATGGAAGCCAGACAAGGAGATCTTTACCCGTTTTGTATTGAAACCGCCGCCCGTACAATGACGGGGATCAAACGGGCTGCCTTTATTCACTATAAAGGCCGGAATATTCTGGCGCTGGAGGTCAATGCCTCCTATTCACAGGAAACAGAGAACCTGCTGCAACAAAAATTTCAGGACATCTCAGTGGTTTGCCTCAAAAGGATCCCGCTGGATAAACGCCATAATTCCAAGATTGATTACGGTGCTTTAAAAAAGACTTTGGAAAAGCATCTAATTATCATTTGATCAGATCATAATCGCGTTCGCCAATCGACCACTCAGTACGTTTACCTTTCCGTGGATCCTGAAACGGAATAGCGGTCGTACCGAAGACTTCTTCATACTCTCCGTCATTGGCCAATTCGTGTAGTTCAGGAGAGACATGAGCCCATACATTGACCTTTAATCCACAAGTATGGCTGATGACCTCAATATCACCTATTTGCTGTTGCGCGTCTTCGACTGAAATATCGGCCACTTGCGAAAATGTCTCAGCTAACCAGTTGCGGAACGTATCTGTCGCGGCCTGACTGACTTCTGCAGGCAATTGATCTAATGGACGCATAATGTTTTCCTACTCTAAAATGCTTTTGCGCTATACATAATTCCATGCACCGCCAATGTCAATTCTTGCCAGCCGGAAAAATATGAAGGATATTATGATTGCTATGCATGCCATGATTTTAAACGCCATTGCTCTCCTTGCTGATAATCCCGCTCCACTGGAATGGTCGGAATGGCCTGATCCTGTTTTGCAAGAAGGACGCGTCCTGATCCGTGTACGTGTTTGCGGTGTCTGTCATACGGAACTGGATGAAATCGAGGGACGTACGCCCCCACCCCACCTTCCTGTTA
The DNA here is from genome assembly GCA_937124505.1 of uncultured Alphaproteobacteria bacterium. Taxonomy (GTDB): domain Bacteria; phylum Pseudomonadota; class Alphaproteobacteria; order Micavibrionales; family Micavibrionaceae; genus JACKIP01. The sequence continues at coordinate 1,003 of CAKZKV010000107.1, read as the reverse complement.
TTTTGGGACATCAGGTCGTGGGAGAAATAGCCTCTCTTGGCGCTGGCGTCACCAGCCTTGAAATCGGTCAGCGTGTGGGCGTGGCATGGATTTATGCCGCCTGCGGCGAATGCCGTTTTTGTCAGCGCGGAGAGGAAAATCTCTGCCCTGACTTTCAGGCGACGGGCCGGGACCAGAACGGCGGCTATGCCGAACTGATGAGCGTCCCCGCTTCTTATGTTTTTCCGATCCCTGATGTTTTTAGCGATGCGCAGGCCGCGCCGCTTCTGTGCGCCGGGGCCGTTGGTTACCGTGCCCTGCGTCTGACCAATCTGCAAAACGGACAGGTTTTGGGTCTAACCGGGTTTGGCGCTTCCGGACATCTGGTCTTGCAAATGGTCAAACACGCATACCCAGACACGGAAATTTATGTTTTTGCCCGCAAACAGGAGGAACGGGAATTTGCCCTCTCCCTTGGTGCAGACTGGGCAGGCGATACGATGGACAGTCCCCCAAAGCCATTACACGCCATCATAGACACAACACCCGCCTGGGCCCCCGTCACTGGCGCGCTGCAAAATCTGGAACCGGGCGGGCGACTGGTCATCAATGCCATACGAAAAGAAGCGGGAGACATCGAGAACCTGCTGAAACTGGACTATCCGCAGCATCTCTGGATGGAAAAGGAAATCAAGAGTGTCGCAAACGTGACCCGCAGAGATGTCACAGAATTTCTGGTACTCGCCGCTGAAATCCCCCTCGAGCCGGAAGTTCAGGAATATCCCCTGAAAGACGCCAATCAGGCCTTGCTGGATATCAAACAGAAACATATACGCGGCGCAAAAGTTCTGCGCGTTGCCTGAATTTTTACGGCAGCTTAACATATCACCCGCATCTTTTTTTTGCCCTTCACAGGCTTCATCTGAGTTTAAGGTTGCCTTTTTAAACTTATCTTAAAACCTTATTTACAAAGGAGACGGTATGAATTGATTGCCACGGCAACGTGGACTGGGGATAAATGATC
>CAKZKV010000106.1 GCA_937124505.1 uncultured Alphaproteobacteria bacterium | reverse complement strand
TTTTTCTGGTATTCTTTGGACATTTCCTTGGCATAGCCGCCCGCTGTTTCGGCGGCTTTGAATTCTTCATCTTCAACCGCAATAAACGAAGCCCCAAGTGATTCGACCTGTTCTTTTGCGGCGGGACGAACGTCTGTCGCAGAGACAACACCGCCAAGGCGCTTGGCTGTGGCAATGGCCTGCAATCCGGCGACCCCTGCACCCAGAACAAAAACTTTAGCAGGCGGAACCGTTCCCGCCGCTGTCATCATCATTGGCATGGCGCGTGTGTAATATTCGCAGGCATCCAAAACCGCTTTATATCCGGCGAGGTTGGATTGCGAAGACAGAACGTCCATAGATTGCGCCCGCGAAATACGCGGAATAAGTTCCATGGCAAAGGCGTCAATTTTGTTTTTGGCAAAGGCCGCGATCAGCTTTTCATTCTGATAAGGATTAATCAGAGACAGGAACAGACAGCCAGATGGCAGGGCCTCAATCTCTTTTACGTCCGGCGGAGCCACCTTCAAGACAATATGAGCGCCCTTCAGAGTGTCTGCAGCAGATTTGCAGATTTTTGCGCCTGCATCCTTAAAAGCATCATCCAGAATACGTGCTGCTGAACCGGCATCGGCTTCGATTTGCACGCTGGCGCCCGCAGCAATATATTTTTTGACGGTTTCCGGAGTAGCCGCAACACGAGTTTCGTTTTTCCCGGTTTCTTTTAATACGGCGATAGTCAGTGCCAAGGCATGTCTCCTTACTTATTAAACATGTTGATGTTGAATATTGAATGTAATGTGCCTTATTTAGATTTAAAAGAAAAGAGACTATCGTCGATTTTTTTAAGAATCAGAAAAAACTAATTTTAGTCGCATATTGCAAGGCCATTCGCATATGATACCATATAAATGATTCAAATCTAATGGTCGGGCTATGATCGCTATTCAAAAATACTTGTTAAAAACATCATTGATTGGTTTATGCTGGGGTGTGCTCTTTTTCTCACAGGCCGGGCATGCGGAAACCTTGCGCGAAGCCATGTCGGCGGCGTTGCAATATCATCCAAGTGTGGATGCGGCAACGGCAATGCGTCAGGGTTTGCAGGATAAGAAAGTCGAGGAATGGGCTGCGAAGTTCCCTGAAATTAATGTCACGGCAACAGGTGGGCGTGTTTACGGTGATAACGCGACGAGCCGGGGTCTGGCTGTCACCAGAGGCAGCGGCTATTCCTATTTGTGGGAGGGCACTGCCGGTCTTAGTCAGAAAATATTTGACGGTTTTGAGACGAGTGAGCGGATTGCTGCCGCAGAAGACAGGCTGCGCTCCGCTGATCTGGAAGTCGTTGATGTGCGGGAAAATCTTGCCCTGCAGACGGCGCGCGCCTATTTTGATGTGATGCGCAGCAAGGAAGCGCTCGATATGGTCGCTGCACACAACAAGCAGATTGAGGATTACCGTGAGCGCATTGCCATGATGGTTGACGAAGGCGTCGCGGATCAGGCTGAATTAAAACTCTCTGAAGATATTACCATCCTTCTGGATAATATATATGAGGATTATCAATCGCAGTATCTGGCAGCGCAGGCAATGTACCAGCAGCTTACCGGCTACCGTCCTTCCGGGCAGATGGACTTGCCGGAATGGGATCACAGCCATTTTCCATCAAGTCTTGAAGAAGCATCTGATGTTTTGGCGACGCACCCGGCCATGAAAGCAGCTGATTATCAGATTAATGCCAGCGCACATGATGTCGAGGCAGAAAAAGCCGGTTTTTACCCGGATGTAAACGGGGAGTTGTTTTTCCTGAAAAAAGATCTGGATGACGTGATCGGTGGAGAAGTTACGGATGCCCGCGCCGTTGTGAAACTGAACTGGAATTTTTCAACCGGTGGTGCGCAATATGCGAAAATTCGCCAGCGTCAGGCCGGAAAGTTCGAAATGGAAGCGCGGAAGCGTGAATTGGAACGGCAATTGGCCCAGGCTCTTGAGCAAGCCTGGATTGAATATGAAACAGCAGGGCGTATGGCGGATAATATGCAACGCCGCCGCGAGATTAATCAGGAATTATTTGAAACCAACAAAACCCAGTTTGACGGCGGACAAATCAGGTTGCTGCAACTGATGCAAAGTGAGAATCAGTATTTCCAGACTCGTCTGGAATATATCAATGCCAGATACCGTGAACAGCTCTCTGAGTTGTCCGTTCTGGCGGCTCTTGGCGGATTACAGAAAACCATGGAGGTAGACGTGCCGGATGTGGAATACATCTATAAATCTCCGTTCCGGTTTGATGATGATTGATCAGGTCTTCTTTTCTCTCATTGATCTCTCAGGTTTCTCACGTACAATAAAGAGATGAGTTCTGCTTCTCCCCCTGATGATCTGCTTCATGCTCTGGTTTATCTCTCTGCCCATTACGGGCGGGCTAAGTCTGCCGAAGCCGTTAAAGCGGGCCTTGCCATAGATGCCTCCGGGATGGGGCCGTCTTTGTTCATAGAGGCGGCGGAACGCATTGGCTTGAGAGCCAAAGTGACCTCGCAAAAGTTAAAAGATATAGACGTGGCGACATTGCCGCTGACGCTGGTTATGAAAGATGGCCGGGCTTTTGTGTTGTTGGAGAAAAATCCTGAGTCGCTTGTGATTTTTGATCCGAAAGAAAACAGGAAAAAACAGGTGAAGTCTGGGGATATTCAGAAGCACTACAGCGGCAAACTGATTTTAACTGCGCCGATGAAAAAAGGGCAGAACACAAGAGGTGGCCACTGGTTCTGGCAGCCCTTCTGGAAAAATGCTGCGATTTACCGTGATGTGCTGATTGCTGCGATTCTCGTAAACCTGTTCGGACTGGCCAGTCCGTTATTTATCATGAATGTCTATGACCGTGTGATTCCGCAAAACGCTGTTGAAACCGGATGGGTTTTGGGGGGTGCGGCGCTGGTGATCTTTGTTTTTGACTTTATCATCCGCAGCCTGCGCGGTTATTTTATTGATTTTGCCGGACGCAAGATCGACGTGACCGCCACCAGGCAAATCTATGACCAGATTCTGGATATGAAATTATCTGACCGTCCACGCTCCAGCGGTGCGACGGCAAATATGCTGAAAGATTTTGATGCCGTGCGCGATTTTATGACCTCGGCGACGATTGCCGGGTTGGTGGATTTGCCGTTTACCCTGTTTTTCCTGTTTGTTATTTACCTGATTGGCGGGCCGATTGCCCTGTTACTACTGGGCCTGATTGTTTTGGTGCTTATGGTCGGTCTTGTGTTGCAAATTCCCTTGCGCCGTTTTGTCCGGGCCTCCATGAAATCTGCCGAGGCCAAGCACGGGCTGTTAGTGGAAACCATTCACGGGCTGGAAACGATCAAAGCGATTGGCGCGGATGGCGGTTTTCGGGCGCGTTATGGGGCGGAAGTGAGCGAGAATGCCCTGTGGGGGCAGAAATCACGTTTTTATTCGGCAATCAGTGGGAATTTTGCCTCATGGGCGCAGCAATCCGCCAGCATCCTGATCGTGCTGATGGGCATGTATATGGTGAAGGATCACGCGCTGAGTATGGGGGGATTGATCGCCTGCGTGATTTTAAGCGGACGGGCGATGACCCCGGTCGCGCAGATGGCAAATCTGATTACACGTTATCATCAGGCCAAAAGTGCCATGCAGACGATTGATAAGCTGATGGCGAAAAAAGTTGATCGTCCGCCGGAGGTGAATTTTCTGCACCGCCCGGATTTGAAAGGAAAAATCACCTTCGACAAGGTCTCCTTTGAATATCCGCAAACGGCGCGTAAGGTTCTGGACGGTGTGTCATTTATTATCCAGCCGGGAGAAAAGGTGGGATTGATTGGCCGGATCGGTTCCGGGAAAAGCACCATCGCCAGATTGCTGATGGATCTGTATGATCCGACAGACGGCACAATCCTGTATGACGATACGGACGAGCGGCAAATTGACCCGGCAGACCTGCGCCGACATATCGGGTATATTTCACAGGACGTTGTGCTGTTTAGTGGAACGGTGCGCGAGAATATCGTGGCCGGTTGCCCGCGTGCGACAGAAGAGGACATTCTGGAGGTTGCCAAAAAGGCGGGTGTTCATGACTTTATTTCCAAACACCCCTCTGGCTATGATGCCCTGATTGGAGAGCGTGGCGAAGGGCTGTCCGGCGGGCAACGGCAGGCCATTGCGCTGGCGCGTGCCATGTTGCTGAAACCTTCGATTTATGTCTGTGACGAGCCGACCAATGCCATGGACGTGCAGGCGGAAAATGCCTTTCAGCAGCATATGGCAACGGAGGCGAAAGATAAAACCCTGATTCTGATTACGCACCGTCAGCCCTTGCTGGCCATGGTGGACCGCCTGATTTTAATGGAGCAGGGGTGCGTGGTTCTGGACGGTAAACGCGACGATGTGATTAAAGCCCTTGCCAGCGGGAATATGGAGATTAAAAATGCCTGATACACAACAACATGACCCACACAATTCAAAACATCCGCCGCAGCCTGAGAAGATGAATGAAAAGCTCAAGACGTTGATCATCGTGGTCGTGATTCTGAATATTCTGTTTTTCGGGTTCTGGTTTTTGATCCATATGAAGCCTGAACCTGTTCCAGAAACAAAACAGGTAGAAGTAGAAGAAAATGTGAATGAAAATCTTGAAAAATGTATGGAGGCACAGAAACGTGCCGGAGGGAGCGCGGATTATAGAAGGTGTCTCACTCCGGAGAGGGCCAAAGAAATTGAGGAAATGATGAAACCTCCTTCTGACGAAAACAGTCCGCACAACAAAAAATTTAATGAGTTGATGAGAGGACGGGAATAGACCACAGATGGCGCAGCAACATATAGATTTCATGGATGAACTGAATGCCGCTGCAAAAATGCAGCCGCGCGAGGGCAGCAGGTTCCTGCTACTGACTATATTTTTTCTGGTGTTGTTTTTGGGCGTCTGGGCATCTGTCTCTGAAATTGAGGAACGCACAAGGGGGGAAGGGCAGGTCGTTCCGTCCACAGAGATTCAGGTTGTTCAGTCTCTTGAAGGTGGAATTGTGGAAGATATTCTGGTGAGTGAGGGCGAGCATGTCGAAAAAGGGCAGGTTTTGCTGCGCCTGTCTGATGTCTTCTTTGCCAGTGAAGAACGCGGGACGGAGGCGCGACTTCTAAGTCTGCAAGCCAAAAAAGCCAGACTGGAAGCTGAGGCACAGGGCAAGGAATTTGTGTTGCCGGGCGATGTGCAGGAAAAAGTGCCGGATGTGGCGAAAAATGAAAGTGCGCTCTACCAGTCCCGCAAGGCAGAGTATGAAAACCAGAACTCTATTTTGAGAGATAAGGTGACGGCCATACAATCCCGTATTTCGGAAGCAAAGAGTGAAGCCGCCCGCTATGAAAGCAGCCGCGCGTCCTTGCAAAAAGAACTGAACGTCACCAGAAAAATGGTCGCCCAGCGCGCCGTGCCGGAAGTGGAGCAGTTTCGTCTGGAGCGCGAAGTCTCTGATGCCGGAGGCCGGGCGAGGGAAGCACGGGAACGGGCAAAAGGGTTGGAGGCGGAATTAAGCGCGACTGAGAAAGAACTGGATGACCAGAAAGACAAATTCCGCTCGATTGTTCTGAAAGAATTAAATGAGGTGGAGACACAACTCTCCGGTTTGCAGGAGAATCTAAAATCCATCGGCGATCGTGTGTACAGAACAGAAGTACGTGCGCCGGTAACGGGTATTGTTGATAAAATCAGCATCAAGACCATTGGCGGGATTCTGGAACCTGCCCAGCCGATTGTGGAAATTGTGCCTTTGGGAGATGATCTGAAAATTATTGCGAAGGTGTCGCCGAACGATATTGCGTTTTTGAAACCGGGGCAGGACGTGAATGTGAAGATCACGGCGTACGATCCTCAAAAATACGGCAGCTTGCACGGCACATTAAAGCGGATCAGCGCCAAT
>CAKZKV010000105.1 GCA_937124505.1 uncultured Alphaproteobacteria bacterium | reverse complement strand
TCGCGCAAGCTGTCCGATAATTCATAACCGTCAGATTAAATCGTGACTTTTACACTTTATCTATGACATACGTAACGGTTTGCTCCAACGCTACGGCGGTTGAGTGATGATTTCGGTTATTAAGCAAAGCCATTTCACCACACACGTCCCCCGGCCCCAGCTCAGCAATCACGTGTTTTTGACCATAACGCTCCCTGATAATTTGCACACGCCCGGTATGAATGAGATAAGCTTCCCAAGGTTTTTCACCCTGACGAATAAGCCTGGTTCCCTTGTCAAACACTTTACGATCATGAATTTCCAACGTCATAAAAATATTTTATCGTTTATTTTCAAACAGGCAAGCCATCTCAAGAGAATCTACAAATGTAATTTCCCTAAAAAAAAACAGCTTATGTGATTACATATCCGCCTCTGGTTTTTGTGGTTCTATATTGGCATCGACTTCAGGCGCTACCATCAAACCGGCCCTGATCACCGCCCGTTCAAGTTTTTCAACATCTTCGGGAATAATATGGGACTCAAACAGCATTCTCGGGGCATCATCACGCCCTTTACAATCTCGCGTAGCGACATACCTGATTTGAACGGCCGGAAAAGAGGCATCTTCATCCGTAATTCTAATCCGGGCTACCCCTCCTTTTTTCAGCTCTGCCACTGACGTCTCAGCAAGAATATCAACACCTTTCTTTCCTCCTTGTGAAATTTTAGCAAATAACCTTTGTAATTTTGGTCGGCTTTGTTCATATTCTGCTCTCAGATCCGACAGGGACCTTTGAATGTGAACACGGTCCCTTTCCCACTTATCCAGTATTTCAGATACGTTGACAGCCTTCTGCAGAGTACTTTCCCCACTGTCTTTCTCTGGAGGGACAAACCCGGATACGATTTTAAAAAAAGGACTTTCTCTACTCACAAGACTTGCCGTAATTTCCCTTGGTTTTGTCCTGGAGCCTTTTGAGAGACTGCAGGAAATACCCAGTGAATGATCTAGAAAATAGTTTTTTATTGTTCCATAATCCCTTTGAAACCCAAGATACTCCTTGGTAAACCTAAACATCTCATCCGGTGAAGCCCGATGATTCTGTGTTGTTTCCAGAGAAATCGTTCTCGTTTCCCCTGTCAGAAAGTGCTCAACAGGAATATCCCATACGATATTGCCATTTTCCTTTTGCCGCAGAGGATAAATGCTCTGATCGACCTGCTCTGTCAATTCCTGAACATATAGCTGGAGTTGCGTATCAATATCTTCAATTTTTTTGGCCGCCTCTGTCAGCTTTGCAACGGGGTCCTCCTCACTCAAAGGATCATAAGCAGGTAAATCAATGCTAACATCTTCCCCATAAACCCGATGCCTCAAGTGAATTGTCTGTCCATCATCGGAGTGAGACAATTCATAGTCACTCTGTTCTTGCATATTTCTGAGCGTATCTACAAACTCTCCTTTTTGCGTCTCTATCTGTAAACGGATATCTCCCTTTTGCCCCTCAGAAACCACAGCATTAAACAGTAATCCTATTTGCGGATATGTTGTGTCCCGAATAACGCAAATACCTTCATAGGCTTCCAGATTATCGATACTTAACCCGTCTTCAGGCGACAAAACATCTTCAACTGGCTTCGCACCCGGGGCTTCGGACTGCTCTGCAACCCTTTTAAAAATTGCCTCAAATGCCTTGGAACTTTCAATGCGCTGCCGTTCTTCCATCTCACGCACTGTCAACACAGCTTTGGCCGCTTCTTTCTGATATAGCGCACTTTTTGGCTTATTGTGTCCCCCAACCGTAATCCCAAATCTGGGATGCGTATAATGTGTGTGTGACGTCCCTGTTTGTGCCGCTTGTTCAAATCCGGCATCGGTGAGCATCGTATAAATCTGCTCCGGTCTGATAATTTGACGACTACCACTATCTAAAATATCTTCCGGCGTAATTTTTTTACCCATCACAACACCTTTCCACTTGATATAATGACTTGTCCAATACAGGACAGTGGCAAGCTCATGCCCGCCTAAGTTTAACATATACAATCTTTTATAAGATACTTTTAATACAGCAAACTGACTTTTTTTGCCAGATTTAAAAATGCATGGAAACACTCATAGAAATAACACACCCCATGAGCGAGAGCTCAAAACTTTTAGCAAGGGCAAGGTCTTTTTAGAGAAAATGGCGCGCCCTGGTGGACAGTTTGCGGAGCGATCCAGCGATGCGCCTGCTTATTACTACCAATTTCAGTAACGAAAAAATAGAAGCCGCGCAAGGCCGTTTCTAGAAACCATCTGTTAGGTGCTCGCTGCGCTTGGCAATAACGGCCAGAATTTCATCAAAGACCGGTGAGCGGATATCTTCTTTTTCCAAATCGCTTTTAAGGCTCTCGGCCTTTTCAAGGCAGGCTTTGGCCGTTTCCTGCATCTGTTTTTCAAGATTGCGCCTTGCCGCCGCCGTATCCGGCACGAGTCTGTGCCAATGCCGCAGGAAAACATCGTTGGGCTTGTATGTGCCGCCGATTTTCATCGCCATCTTTGAGGATAGATCGGGATAGACGGCGGTGCTGAGCAGATCATAAGCCGGAGCCAATTCCGGCTTATGCCCGCTTTTATATAGAAACGAGAAATTCCTGGCGTGTGCATCCGCATTGCCAATCAGGTAATTGAAAATCAAACGCTCCAAAAACGATAACTGATCCACTGCGGGCCGGGCGGAACGGGCGCGCAAAAGCTCTTGGCATTTTTCAACACCGGGGCCACCCTCGCGCTCATATTTGATATCCGGCATGATGCCAAGCGCCTGACAGAAATCCTCCTGATGCAGGCGTTTAACGCGCCCGGCCTTTTCATCAAACACCCGGTCATAGCGCGCCACCAGATAATACGGCGTCTCCCCGGCATAGCGGATATCGGCCTGCGGCGCTTCAATGCCAACCGCTGCAGCCAGACGCATACAAAACAGTTCATTATGAACGCTGCTTTCAATATCGGCGATAACGGGTTTCAGGATATGCGTGGTGGGCGTGGTGCCGCTGAGATGCGCGAAAGTGCATTATTAAATATGGC
>CAKZKV010000104.1 GCA_937124505.1 uncultured Alphaproteobacteria bacterium | reverse complement strand
CCATCTTCAATATCGAACATGAGCGGGATGAGGATCACGAAGAACTTGAATTTCAACTGAAATGGAAAGTTGATGCAAAATAGTTTAACCACCAAGACACCAAGACACCAAGAGTTCACGCACCACATCCGTGATCTGGGCACACTGGACGCTTTGGGAAAAGAAATTGTTCATTGCGCTTTTACTATTCACAAAGAAATGGGGCCTGGGTTATTGGAGAGTATTTATGAAGAATGTTTTGCCATCGCGCTTTCAAATAGAAATATTTCTTTTGAAACACAAAAGTCTATCCCGCTTTCATTTGAAGGCTCTGCGCTACAGAATAAATACCGCCTTGATTTATTAGTGGAAGATTCAATCATTATTGAATTGAAATGCGTCGAAAGACTTATTCCCTTGCATCAGGCGCAAATTTTGAGTTATTTGAAGCTGACAAACAAAAAGTTAGGGTACTTGATTAATTTTAATGTCCCTCTCATAAAGGACGGTATTAAACGCATTGCAAATTAACACTCCTTGGTGCCTCCGTGCCTTGGTGGTTTAAGAATAAAAGGAAGAACAAATGAATACATTTCAATTCGAACTTGTTTCCCCGGCAGAAAAGCTGATCTCCGAACCGGCAAAAAAAGTCACCGTTCCGGGTGCCGAAGGTGTCTTTGGTGTCCTGCCCAATCACGCCCCGCTGATTTCCAGCCTCAAACCCGGCGTTGTGCGGATCACCACCGCCAATGACAATGAGCAGGAAATCTTTATCGCCGGCGGCTTTGCCGATGTCACGGCGGACAACCTGACCATTCTGGCCGAAGAAGCCATGCCGGTCACATCTTTGGACAAGGCCGCACTGGAAAAGGAACTGTCCAACCTGCAGGACGACCTGAAACTGGCCGCAGATGCAGCGGACAAAGCCCGTCTGCAGGCCAAAATAGACCTGACCAAAGCTAAAATCAACGTTGCGGCTTAAGAAAACAACGTCCCTCTTTCAAAAAATTAGACATATCACATCATGCTGTGATAGACGGTTTCTGATATAAAAATCAGACTGGTAATAGAGAGGAACCTGCATGACACAGGAAGTTCATTCCCGGACAAAAGCTTTAGTCACTAACTTTGCCGCTACGGCTGTCAGAGAAGGTTTATTCTGGACTGTTTCGCCGGAAACTGCAGCGGAACATATTCTGGATGTATCTTTTTCTGACACTCCAGAAGGCGGCGTATCGGCAACGCTTGTCATTGATCCAAAAGACGTGCCTCCTGAATATTTCCCAGCAGAATTTCCTCCCTTTGGAGACTTTCAGACTGGCGGTATTACCCTGATCCCAACACCGACAGAGATTTTATCTCTAGAACGGTAACCAAAACATAGAATAAGCTTGCATTCCCGCAAAAACTTGCCTATAAAACCTTCAATCCTGTGGGAGGTTGCGGAGAAAAAGACCTTCTCTGGCCGCACCACGGAAACCCTAACCATGTCATTCTTAAAAATGGCAGCTATGAATAGGAGTATAACATGGCAAAGAAAAAGAAAATTGCCGGCTTTATCAACCTGATCATCAAGGCCGGAGCCGCAAACCCTTCTCCGCCTGTTGGTCCTGCGTTGGGTCAGCACGGCGTGAACATTATGGAATTCTGTAAGGCCTTTAACGCCAAAACAGAAGAAAAAAAGGGAATGCCTATCCCTGTTGTGATTACAGTTTACGAAGACCGTTCGTTCTCTTTCATCACAAAAACACCGCCGGCTTCTTACCTGATTACGCAGGAAGCCAAAATTCAAAAGGGCGCCAGCGCACCAAACCGTGATCCGGCGATTGCACAAATCCGTAAAAGCCAGATCAAGAAAATTGCAGAACTCAAAATGCCCGACCTGAATGCGAATGACATTGATGCCGCTATGAAAATTATTTCTGGCACTGCTCATTCCATGGGCGTCGAAGTGGTGGAGGGCTAAGACATGACAATATCAAAGAAAATGAAAAACGCATATGAATCCGTTGATCGTACAAAGCTGTATGATGTGACGGAGGCTGTCAAATTCCTGCAAACAAACGCGAAAAACCGCAAGTTTGATGAAACCATCGAACTGTCCCTGAATCTGGGTGTTGACCCGCGTCACTCCGACCAGATCGTGCGCGGCGTGACATCCCTGCCTCACGGAACGGGTAAAGAAGTGCGCGTGGCTGTGTTCGCAAAGGACGAAAAAGCCGAGGAAGCCAAAAAGGCCGGTGCGGATATCGTTGGTGCCGAAGATCTGGTAGAAAAAATCACCAACGGCGAAATCAACTTCGACCGGGCGATTGCTTCTCCGGACATGATGGCACTGGTTGGCCGGGTGGCTAAAATTCTGGGCCCAAAAGGCCTGATGCCGAACCCGAAAGTCGGTACGGTCACACCAAATATAAAGGATGCTGTTGAATCCGCCAAAGCGGGCGCTCTGGAATTCCGTGCGGAAAAAGCAGGGATTGTTCATGCTGGCATCGGCAAAGCCTCTTTCAAGGAAGCCCAACTGGTTGAAAACATCAAGGCCTTTGTGGACGCGATCAACAAAGCGAAACCAAGCGGTGCAAAAGGAACTTACTTGAGAAAAATTTCCATTACCTCAACAATGGGACCAGGCTTGAAACTGGATATTGCGTCTTTGTCCAACAACGAAGCCAAAGCCGCTTAACCCCGCGATATATAAAATCTCATAAATTTTTAAAAGCCCTGCATATTTTTGCGGGGCTTTTTTTGTTTTTAAAGACAGGATGCCTGTAAAAGAATATATCGCAAAACAAGCAAAACGCCATTAATCCGCTCTAATCAGACAACATACCTGCCGAATACAAACACATCAGAAGTTACTAAAGAGCAAATTTATACTTTACAAATACACAAACTTTGCTAACAATGATAACAATCAGTCAAAAATAAGGTTTATGCGAAATAAAATTATCAAAATACAGGAGCGAAAAAATGAAATTACCTTCTCCCACTACAGCCCTAATGGTTGCCGCTTTGGCCGCACCGATAACGACGGCAATCCCCGCCCCCGCTCAAGCAGATCATAACACTTATACTCTCGCGCCTCCCATTGACATCGTCCCGTCAAAGGCCATCACATATAAAATAGAAAATTGCGGAACAATGCAGCGTTTGAAGGCTTCCTATCTGGATAAAATGGGACAGACAGAAATTGGCGAACAATACGAACTCTCTCCAAATGGAGACAGCATTACAACCTATTACACTCCAAAGGCCGATAAGCGTAACCTCGCGACATCTTCTGTTGTGGTAGAATTTGGAAGCGGCGATGAAGGATATGACTCACGTAATGCCTGCATCATTGGTGCCGCCAGTCTTCCTCTTGAAGAAGGACAGGTGTTTCAAGATCCCAGTCAATTCGACTACCATCTTGTTGTTTATATGGCACCTAAGAAAAACCAGTTATTTATGACAGAAGAAGTTCCTTCAGACGAGGAAAACGCAAAAGTCGGCACCGTTACAAAAGAAGCTCTGACATTAGGCAATGGCTCCTATACCATAAAATTTTTGGAACTTGCCTCTGGAACAGGTGTGGTTTTACTACAAGACCCAAAATTTACCTCTTTGCTGGGAAGTGCGAATTACGGAGAAAATATGGCCTCTTTGGATTTTCAAAAACTGGCAACAGCCCCCCAACCACAAAGGGGGCTCTAATATTCCTGACTTTAAGAAACCAAGAAAAAGCTTGAATTAAGACGTATAAACTCTATATATGAAATAAAATTTATATATAGACAGGAGAAAACCATGCTTACAATCGGCGATCAAATACCCGAATTTTCCGTGATGGGCGTTAAACCCAAATTCATGAAACATGAAGAAAACGGTGAAAGTGCTTTTGAAGAAATCACTCAGGACAGCTTTGAAGGAAAATGGAAAGTCATCTACTTCTACCCAAAAGATTTCACATTTGTTTGCCCGACGGAGATTGTGGAATTTGCCAAACTGAACGAAGATTTTGAAGATCGCGACTGTATTGTCATGGGCGGCAGCACGGATAATGAATTCTGCAAGCTGGCATGGCGTCGTGAACACCCCGATCTTGCAGAACTTAATCAATGGTCGTTTGCGGATACAAACGGCTCCCTGATTGATTCCCTTGGGATTCGCGACTACGAAGAAGGTGTTGCGTTCCGGGCAACATTCATTGTTGATCCGCATAATGTTATTCAACATGTTTCTGTGAATAATCTGAATGTCGGACGCAATCCAAAAGAAACATTGCGCATTCTGGATGCCCTGCAAAGTGATGAGTTATGCCCTTGCAACAGACCTGTTGGAGGCGACACGATCAACACATCAAGCATCGCAAATGATACAAAAGAAGCCGCTTAACGTACATAGGCGATAAAACAGACAGCGCGTAGTCTTGTTCTATGCGCTGCTTTTTTAACAAAAAGGAAAAACCACATGAGTATTGAAACATTAAAAAATCAAATCCCGGCCTACGCAAAAGACATCAAGTTAAACCTGTCCTCTCTGGCCAATGACGAAACCTTAACGGAGCAACAAAAATGGGGAACCTTCTATGCCTCTGCTCTGGCAACGCGCAGCCCTGCTCTGATCAAAGCCATTGAAGAAGAAGTCGAGCAACACCTTTCAGAAACGGCCCTGACCGGCGCAAAGGCAGCTCATGCCATTATGGCGATGAATAATGTCTACTACCGTTTTTTAGGCCTGGTACAAAATTCAGTCTATCAAGGGATGCCGGCAGGCTTGCGTATGAATATCATTGCCAATCCCGGAATCGAAAAAGCTGATTTCGAGCTGTGGTCTCTGGCGGTGTCTGCAATCAATGCCTGTAAAGGGTGCATCAATGCCCATGAACAGGAACTATTGAAGCACGACATTACAACCCACCAGATCCAGACGGCGGTTCGCATTGCATCTGTCATACAAGCCGTAGCGGCTATTATAGATAGTGAATCAGCAAAAGAAGAAATATTCTCTCAAGCAGCTTGACCTAAATTCCAGATTTTCTTCATTTGCTGTTAAAGGTATAAAAAAGGGGCATCATGCGCATGCCCCTTAAAGTAATAAGATTACCAACAGCACTTGGCATGGTTGCAAACCCAACCGCTACTGTTGTGCGTGTAGTTCGGGCATCTGGCACCGGCATTGATCCCGCCAAATATCACATCTCCTGAACAGCAACATTCTGAATATCTTGACATGTCAGTATTACCTGCTGGAATAGAACAGTAATAATAATACATTTCCGCACTTGTAGAACTGGGAGCATTATTACAACTATCAGAACATCTTAGATAACTATTCACGTCAGGAAGAAACGGAGGCAAAGAGCCCATACTATTATTAGGATCAGTTCCCAACTCGGAGGCCGAACACATCGGCGATCTGCCGGAACAGGATTCTGCTCTGGTGGGGGGAGTAGGGATATAAACAGGTTGCGTGACAGGCCCGGAAGGGGTTGAAGGACTTGCTGTCGCTCCGCAATTATCCATACTGACTGTCATCGGATGCCCCCCATGCACACGCATATACTTACTGACTGTGGTCCCATTCGGATCCGCCCCATTGACAGATCCTCCTGATTGTAACCATTGCTGCACTGCAAATCCGCCTTTAAGGTGAGTCGCCGCAATAATTCCCGATTCCGTTACTTCAACCCCACCAATTGTTTGTCCGACATAATTAAAATTTCCACGGTTTTGATTTTCCTGTATCTGATCCTTCACCAGATAGCCAAAGTAAGCATCCTGCAAATCAGGGCAATTTAAAAAGGTATTGGCATCCACACAGGGAACTGGATATTTGTTACAGATACTCTGACGAGTTCCATCCAAAAACTGGTAGCGTCCCTTTGCAGTACTGTTCGGGGCCTGTGCCTGATAATTGCCACCACTTTCCGTACTAATGAGAGAATTTGTATATTCAGGAGAGGCACACCCGCCGTGCGTAAAGCTCGGGCATGTCACAGCTTGAACAGAAGATGAAATGAAAATGCATAACACAAATGCAAAAACAATCGTTGGAATAGCTCTGATACAAATCATACTTTATTATTTCTCTATTTTATCCTCAATATCAGGATTGACGTATTGTACTCCATCAAAAACCCACTTTATTTTTTTACCTTCTCTAGTACGCAGATAAATATCTTTCAGACCATTTGTTCGTTCATTTTCCGCCGTAAAAAGGGCATATGCAGACACATTGAGAAGAATACGCCACTTATTTTCCTCAAAATTTTCAAAAATCATTAAGCTGCATCCTGCTTGAGCGCACTCGCCTAATGATCCGTCTTTTCTGTAATAAACGATGTACTTTACTTTTGATCCCCCGCCCAAATTAATATACCGCGCATAAGAGACCGCATCTTCAAACCTGATATCCCACTGCCCCAGGTATCTTGCAAACAGGTCTTTTGCCTTCTGTAAGGCACCTTTATCCGTATGCGCCGCATCAAGTTCTACATATTTCAAAAAAGGCTTGGCAACAGATATTTTTGTATGTGGCACACCTATAAAAGCTATGGCACACATAAAAAGCATGAAGAGATAAAAATGTTTTTTGTAAATAAACGTCATTTTAATGTTCTCACTTAAATGTAACTTTTAAATCTTATCTGATTTTAAAAATCAATGCAAAGTTCTAAAGGAGTTGGGCTTGCCGTTTTGCACTTTTTTAGATAGGTCTATGTCATCATGAAAAATGTTACCCCGCGAAACTGGACGTATTATGCGCCTGAAAATACGGTAATTTATGCGATTGGCGACCTGCATGGCTATCTGGATGCCCATGAAACCCTGTATGCACAAATAGAAGAGGACGCCAAAAAAACGCCGAAGAAAAAACATCTGGCGGTCTATCTCGGCGACTATATAGACCGCGGCCCACAAAGCGCAGATGTCATTGAACGTCTGCGACAATTGCAGGACGGCCCAGTCCAGCATCACTTCCTGCTTGGCAACCACGAAGCAGGACTGCTGGGATATTTGCAGGACCCGCATGGGTTTTATGCCAGATGGCTGGAATTTGGCGGCATAGAAACGGCCAGAAGCTATGGATGCGATATCAAAAAACACCCCATTATGCCGGAGGAGCGCGAGGCCTTGCAAAAAGACCTGATTGAAAAAATCCCGGAGCCCCATATCAGCTTCATGCAATCCCTTGAGCAAATGAAAATATTCGGCGATTATTGTTTTGTGCATGCAGGCATTCGCCCGGAAGTTCCTCTAACAGAACAAAACCAAAAAGACTTAACCTTCATCCGTGAACCATTTTTATCATGGAAGAACCCACATGAAAAATGTATCGTCCATGGCCATACAATTTCAGAAAAACCGGAGATTACATCAAATCGTCTGGGGCTGGATACGGGATTGTTCCGCACGGGCCTCCTGACCTGTGCTGTTTTGGAAAAAAATACCGTCCAAATCTTGCAAGTGAATAACAGAAACTAGCGAAACCATGCTGAAAAAACTGCACAAATTCTGCCTCCGCATGGCACGTCCGGACATCATGTTTTACACATTGCCGTGGATGATGCTCCTGCTGATTGTCGGGACGGTGGCCCAGCGGGAAATCGGCATTTATCAGGCCGAGCGTCTGTTTTTCTCGTCATGGGTGCTGTGGGTCGGCATTATTCCTCTGCCTGGCGGGCTGCTGACGCTGTCCCTGATTTTTATCAATCTTCTGGCAAAATTCCTGTTCAAAAGCAAATGGGCATGGCGGCAAAGTGGCATCATTCTCACGCATTTTGGTATTTTGCTCCTGTTTATCGGTGCCCTCTTCACTGCAACAACAGCGCGGGAAGGATTTGTCCTGATCCCCGAAGGACGGACAAGCGACAAAATCCAGGATTATCACAAGAAAAAACTTTATATCTTTGAAAATGAAGAAGAGATCGCCTCTTACTCTATTCAGGAACTTCAGGAGAATGATCTCAGGCACAAAGCAGACCTTCCCTTTCAGATTCGAGTTCTAACCAGTTGTAAAAACTGCGAGTTTTTACAGGCACCAAAAAACGATCCGGATCGGCGGGGACTGGCACAAAAAATTGCCCTGAAGCCGATTCCGCCTAAAAAGCAAAATGAAGCGAACCTGTCTGGCGTCACCTTAAAAATTTCCGGAACAGATCAGGAAGACGGGGTTTATGTCTCCACGGAAGCTGCGCCGCACCCGATCCTTATCCATAAAAACGGACGAGATTACCGCGTGCAGTTCCAGAGGATGGAAACAAAACTGCCTTTTGAACTGCGGCTGGATGATTTTGTGCAGGAACTCCACCCCGGAACGCAAATGGCAAAAAATTATCATTCGGATGTTGAGGTAATCGACGGGAACGACTCATGGCCGGTACGCATCGGCATGAACGCCCCACTTCGTAATAAAGGTTACACTTTTTTCCAGTCCTCCTTCACCAATACCCCCATTGGCGAAGCGACCATTCTGGCGGTGGTCAAAAATACGGGGTGGCTGTTTCCTTATATTGCCAGCATCGTCATCGCCCTTGGACTTCTCATTCATCTTGGCATAAGGTTTCAGGCACGACATGAGTAAGTTTTTAACATTTTTCATGATGATCCTGTCACTGGCGATGCTATGCCTATCAAAAGCGCATGCCACGGAACTGGACATGCGCACCTTTTCAAAACTTCCCATCCAGCATGACGGGCGCATCAAACCGATGGAAAGCTTTGCAAGGCATCTCAGCCAGCGGCTTAGCGGCAGCAAACAGATCGACACGTTGCCTGCCATAGATTTTCTGGCGGAAGCGCTCTTTAATCCCCCGCTCACGACCCTCCGCCCTGTTTTCACGATTCGCCGGCAGGAACTCAAACAACTGCTGGAATTAAAAACCGACGAAACCCGTTTCTCTCTGGCAGAAATTATTCCCGCCCTGCAACACCGCAAAGAAATGGTCGTGCGCATCCTTGAAAAAGAGGCATCCGAACAAACCGCAACGGAAAAAGATCTGGTAACTCTTTATGATAATGCGGTTCTTTTAAAAAGCGTTGTCACGTCAATGCATATGATTTTACCCCTGCGTATTCCCCTGCCCGAGGAAACCGCCGCAGAACTGGATATCTCACCGGAAGATGCCGTGTCTTATATGGACATCAAGCGCCATGAGGAAAAACTCGGCACCTACCTTGAAAACCTGCCGGAAGAAGATATTACAGACCATCTCAAGGCCTTTGCACTGCAGCTTTCGATGATTGAAAACAACACGGATACGCAAAACATCTTCCGTATCATGCCGCCGGAATGGCCGCTCAATCAAAGCAAGGAATGGAACTCGCCATGGGTTTTGATGAATATGGGCCTAAGCGGACCGGGGAGCGCGCAGTATTTTGAAGACTGGAAAGACATGGCCGCCGCCTACCGGGAACAAAATGCCAAACACTGGGCAGATGCAACGGAGAAAGCCTATCAAAGGGTTCTGGACTTTCCGCAGACTTCCGCTTCGCCTGCAAAACTCTCTATGGAGGTGACTTATCTTCACCTGAATCCTTATTTTTACAGCCTCGTATTTTATATGCTGGGCCTTGCCGTGGCTGCTATGATGCTGATGCGGAAGGAAATCCCTCTCGGCAGTCTGGCCCTTACGACCCTTTTGACCGGGGCCTTGTTCCATGCATCCGCAATTGCCATGCGCATCATGATACTGGAACGTCCGCCCGTCAGCACGCTTTACGAATCCGTCCTTTTTGTCTCGCTGATTTGCGTGGTGGCCTCTCTTGTCACAGCCGTCTTTAGCAAGGAAAAAGCCCTGCCCCTGTTCATGGGGCCTCTGGCCGCCATCATTTTATACTTTGTCGCAGAGTACCTCGCCAAAGAAGGCGATACCTTGCAAGTCCTGACCGCCGTGCTGAATACCAATTTCTGGCTGGCAACACATGTGACGGTCATTACCGCCGGATACGGATTTTGCATCCTGACCGGGTTGTTCGCCCATTACGGCCTTTACATGCGGGTCATGAACCGTCCTCTCCCGGCCAATAT
>CAKZKV010000103.1 GCA_937124505.1 uncultured Alphaproteobacteria bacterium | reverse complement strand
GGGCAGGTTGTGTATGCGGGCAACGGCCTGAAGGGATATGGCAATTTGATCCTGCTTAAGCATGGTGGGCGTTACCTGACGGCGTACGGGCATCTGGGTGAGCTCAGTGTAAAAAAGGGAGATGTCATCCGGGCAGGTCAGAAAATCGGGACGGTCGGTACGTCCGGGCAGGTCAAAACGCCGCAGTTGCATTTTGAGATTAGAAAAGGGACGGATGCCCTTGATCCGGCGAAATATATTTAGGTATTTATACTTTGTGCAACTTTATAGGGCTTGGAAGGGGCTGCCTGTTCTTCTGCATCTTTGCCGATTTCCTGTCTGACCTGGGCGTAGGCCATTAAGCTGAACAAAAATGTACCACCAATAATGTTTCCGGCTGCCGCCGTTGCGATGTAGGTCAGCCCGTTGAGCCATGAGATTTCAGATTGCAGCAAGAGAACAAACACTTCGTTAGAGCCGACAATAACGTGTGCAAAATCACCGATTGCGATCAGGTAGGTCATCATAATCAGGACGGCGAATTTTGAATATTGGGAGTTTGGCAGGAGCCATGTAATAGTGGCGACCAGAAATCCGGCGGGGATCGCCTGCACAAAAATATCCCCGGCTGGTCTGTGAACGGCGTGATCTGAAATATCCGTCATGGTAGCCAGAACATCCGGCTGCATGACGTTTGTGAAGGTGAACATGAGCGCCATTGTGAACGTCCCGATCATGTTTGCCAAAAAAACCAGACACCAGATTTTGACGGTCATGAACAATGTTCGCATATCTTTTTTATGTAGTAACGGCAAAACGGCTGAAATGGTATTTTCAGTAAAAAGTTGGAACCTTCCCAGAATCACCATTGTAAAACCGACGCAATAACCAAAGTTGGAGAGTAGAAAGGCGCCTTCAAAGTCGGGCAGATGATAATCCAGCAAAGTCTCGGTCAATAAAGAAAAAGAAATGCAAAGCCCCGCAACCAGGCCGGACCATAAAAGTGCGGAGTTAGGGCGCTCGATTTCCTCATGTCCTTCCTGAGACAAAATATTATAAATGCGGCTGGAAGAAATAAATTTTGCGGTCTGCGCTTGTGCTTCTGCTGTTTTCGCTTTCTTGCTCTTGCTCATGTTTTTACGATATCGTGTTTTTTGCCTTTCGCCAACGCATAGACTTGCAAGTTGTCGCAAACTTTTTTCGAAGGCATAATAATTTCCATGTTTGATCTTGCTTTTGACACGATGTCTTCTTTTCAGGCCCTGATGTTATTCATGGGCGCACTTTTTTGTCTGGGACTTGGAAGCCTATTGGTTGGTGATTTTGTTCATTGGAGACAAAAAGCCAGACGCACAAAGGGAAAAATTGTCAGTATTAGAGAAAAACAAGGTAGTAACAGCAATTTTTATTACCCCGTGGCAGAATACCAAAATGAACAAGGCGAAACATGCCGCGTCACGTCAGATGTTGGCCGTGGTGATTTAAATGAAGCACAAATCGGAAAAAAGGTAACGGTTTTGTATTTTCCGGGAACCGACAAAGGAGCGCGGATATTGGGGCATGGAATCGTCTTTGCCATTCTCGGTTTTATACTGCTTGGTATGGGGGGATTTTTGATTTATTGGGCTGCTTCGATGTTGGAAGCTGGTTGGCCTGTCCTGATTGCGGCGATGATCATTGGTGTGACGCTGTGGGGACAACTTAAGCATTCCGCCGTAAGCAAAATAAAATGGAAACAACTGAAAGACGCCAGGAAAGAACTGATGAGCGGACTAAAAGACAGCCGTAATGAGGGGCGGGAATTGTCCCTTGATGAAATAAAGCAGAAAAAAACAGACCTTGCGCAGCAGCAGGCAAAATGGTCGTGGTTAATTTTGGTGATAGAACTGGTGTTTTTCGGGGTAGGGTATTATATCGGCTATGGTGTCTGGTATCTGGAGACCTATGGACTCTCGGCAGGGGGTAAAGTTGTGGGCATGGAATCCAGTACGGACAGCGAAGGGAGTACAACCTATTCCCCGATTGTTGAGTATGATACGGCGGACGGGCATCATGTGCGATTCACCTCCAGCTTATGAAAGAGGCGATGAGGTGAGCGTTCTTTATGCGGAACATGATCCAGAAGAAAATGTCATGATTGATGCTGGATGGTGGAACTGGCTATTCCCTGGTATCTTTGGCGGAATTGGGTTGCTTATGTGCCTGGTGATTTTTCCTTCCATGCGTGGCAAGGGAAATAAGGCTTTATAAGGTCTTCACGTTTCCAATGAGAAGGGATGTGGTTCTGGTTGAGGCATTAATCTGGCAGACAAACTATGTAATACGGTCTGAAAAAGCAGGTCAGGATTTTTAACGGTGTCCATAGATAGGACATTCCCGTTAGGGTCTGCCTTGAAATCTGTCCGGCCATTTGATCCGACGGTAATACATCCTCTACGTCCTACATATTGATCGGGATGGAGTAAATAGAGGGCCGTATGCACATCATGCATGACCGGGGAAATGCCAAATTTTTGCATATCAATTTCAGCGGGGGCCGTCATCAGTCTTACTACTTTTTCCATGAGATCGGGGGTATGCGAGAAAGATTGACGTATCATGTCCTCCCGCTCAGGCGTGACAGTCATCTGGTGTGTGCAGTTCATGGGAAACAGGATAATCGGCAGCCCGCTATTCAGGATAATGTCTGCATCATGCGGGGCCTGATTGAAATTAAATTCTGCATTCGCTTCGATATTGCCCTTTCTCAGAGGCATATCAACAGCGTTCATTTCTGCCGTGCATCCTCCCATAATCAGGATTTGTTTCACACGTTTCATCGCATCGGGGATTTGTTGAAAGGCTATGGAATTGTTTGTTTGCGGCCCAACGGCAATCAGGCTTACGGTTCGTTCGGGGGCTTGGATCAGTATCTCTGGAATAATGTCACAGGCACGTTCTGATTGTGGAGGAATGGGCGTATGATCGAGAAGAACTCCGCCAATACCATTTTGTCCATGTGCGCCGTCCCCCGGTCCCACGTCCCGATCGCTTGGTTTGTCAGCACCGGGGTAATAGGGGATGTGATCTGCGTGAAGCATATGCAGGATATCCCCACAATTTTGAAGTGCATAATCATGCGATGTGTTTCCGAAAACGGTTGTCGCTGCGGCAATATCAAACCTCTCTGGATGTGCAAGAAGAACAGACATGAGTTGTAAGGCGTCGCCGCCCCAGTCTGTATCGATGATGATTTGTTCTTTCATAGTTATCATAATTATGAGGTTGCCGAAAAAAGGCAAATAAATTGTTTGATTTTTGAGTCTGCCCATGCGGAAATAGAGGAATGAGTAAAAAAGTTGCATTATTGGTTGGTGGTTGGTCGGCAGAGCGTCAGGTATCTCTGGATAAGGGCAAGGACGTTGAAAAAGCCCTGCGGGAGGCAGGATATGATCTAACTGTGATTGAAGTCAAAAAAGATTTGAATGATCTGATTTCAAAACTGACCCCCAGACCTGACGTTGTGTTTAACAATCTCTATGGTCGCGGTGGGGAGGACGGGATCATCCAGTCCGTTCTGGAAATGATGGAAATTCCTTACACGCATTCGGGTGTTATGGCATCGGCTTTGGCAATGAACAAGCCGATGACCAAGCGTATCGCCATGACCCTGGGTATTCAAAGTCCGGAAGGGGTGGTGGCGCACAGGAATGATATTATCGCTTCCGAAGCGCTTGATCCGCCCTATGTCGTCAAGCCCGTGTCAGAAGGGTCCAGTTGCGGGATTACCATTGTGCGGGAGAATGACAATAAACCGGCCTTTGATGAGAACTGGACATTTGGCGAGTATGCGCTGGTGGAGAGATATATAAAAGGGCGT
>CAKZKV010000102.1 GCA_937124505.1 uncultured Alphaproteobacteria bacterium | reverse complement strand
GCGGATTTATTGCTTTAACTGATGTCTGATACCTTTAGAATAAGGTATCAGACA
Organism: uncultured Alphaproteobacteria bacterium; assembly: GCA_937124505.1. Lineage (GTDB taxonomy): Bacteria > Pseudomonadota > Alphaproteobacteria > Micavibrionales > Micavibrionaceae > JACKIP01. The sequence goes on along the minus strand of CAKZKV010000102.1, from coordinate 16,350 downwards.
TCCTGTATGTCGCACCCCAGATCATTCATCAGGTCGATAAAATTCGGGAAAGAGGTGAGGATGGGTTGGCCGTCATCAACACGTACAGGCTCGTCCGTCACGGTTCCCAGAACCATAAAGCTCATGGCAATGCGGTGGTCCAGATGGGTTTCGACTTCCACACCGCCTTTCGGAGGTTTACCCGTGCCATGGATCGTCAGGCTGTCTTCGCCCATTTCCAGACGTACACCACATTTGGACAATCCGTCCGCCATCACCGCCAGGCGGTCGCTTTCCTTAACGCGCAGTTCCGCCAGCCCCGTCATTCTGGTCGTGCCGTCCGCACAGGCAGCCGCAACGGCCAGAACCGGAAACTCGTCAATCATGGACGGCACACGTGCAGCCGGTACGTCTATGCCTTTCAAAACTCCCGTTCCATTGATGACCAGATCGGCTGTACGTTCCCCGCCTTCGATCCGTTCATTTTTGAATTCGATCTCCGCGCCCATCTCGATCAGGGTCGTATAGATCCCGTTACGGCGTTCATTCATGCAAATGCGCGGCAATGTGATGCCTGATCCTTCATTAATCAGGGCCGCAACACATGGAAAGGCCGCAGAAGACGGATCAGACGGCACATCCACCGCACAACCTTTGAGTTGCTGGCCGCCCGTTACGGTAATGGCCGCCGCGCCGTCTTCCAGTTCTTCAATCTCAATCTCATGGCCAAAGGCGCGAAGCATGTTTTCCGTGTGGTCGCGCGTTGGTGTTTCTTCAATGACGGTTACTTTTTCGTCTGATGTCAGGCCGGCCAGAAGAATAGCGGACTTCACCTGTGCCGAGGCCACGGGCAAACGATATTCAATCCCTTTGACGGCATCTGTTCCCTTGATGGTCATGGGCAGACGCCCACCCTCACGCGTCATGAATTCCGCGCCCATTTCACTTAAAGGGGTCATAATTCGTTTCATCGGGCGTTTTCTTAAGGAGGCATCTCCGGTCATCACGGCATTGATCGGATGCCCGGCGATCAGACCGCCCAGAAGTCTTGTAGACGTCCCACTATTCCCCATATTCAGAATGTCTTCCGGCTCTTTCAAAAAGCCGATCCCGACACCTTCGCAGCGCCACAAACCGTCATCCCCTCTGGCAATTTTTGCACCCATCGCCCGCATGGCCAGCGCTGTGGCAATCACGTCCTCGCCCTCCAGAAGGCCTGAAATAAGGGTCTCGCCCTGTGCCAGACCGCCAAACATCAGGGAGCGATGAGAAATGGACTTATCGCCCGGAATACGTTGCGTACCGGACAAAGGAGACGCTTTTGAGGACTGGAGTGCTTTCATGCCCTCTTATTTATCATATGATGAGAATATTTCTAGCTGAAATAAGACAAGCTGCCGTTATATTTCTTCACAAATTCAACAAATTCATGATAGGGCACCGGCTTGGAATATCTGAACCCCTGCACCTCATCACACCCTTCGTTCATCAGGAATTGTTCGTGATCAAATGTCTCAACCCCCTCCGCGATGACTTTCAGGTTCAGGGAACGTCCCAGCGTAATAATTGTCTTTGTAATAGAGGCGTCATTACTGTCATTCAGCGCATTACGAATAAACGACTGATCGATTTTCAAACGGTCAATCGGGAATTGACGCAGATATGACAGGGAGGAATACCCGGTTCCAAAATCGTCAATCGCCAGTTCAATGCCTAGTCCGTGCAGATCCCGCAACGTCTGAATGGTGTGCTGGATATCTTCCATAAAGGCACTCTCTGTCACTTCAAGTTCAAGCATATCGGGGTTGATGCCCGACTCTTGAATCATTTGATCTGTGTAGGCGACCAGATCGCTCTGGTGAAACTGCGCCCCGGACACATTGACGGCAACACGGATTTCATGGCCGGTTTCCGCTTTCCATTGCATAGCATCATGGCAGGCTTTTTTCATGACCCATTCTCCAATCGGAACAATCAGGCCGGATTGCTCGGCAATCGGTATAAAAATTCCCGGAGAAATGAAACTTCCACCTTCCTTGCTGTTATCTTTCTTGAACCAGCGTAATAAAGCCTCGGCCCCGATAATATTGCCGGTTTCCATTTCAAATTGTGGCTGATAAAACAGCTCCAGCTGGTTATGCTCCAGTGCGTCACGCAAGTCACGCAGCATCTGGAATCTTTGCTGAACCGCCTGATCGAAGTCTTCACTATATTCTTTTAAGGTATCCCTGCCCTCTTCTTTTGCACGGTTCAAGGCAATATCCGCGTTTTTGAGGACCTGGTCCGGCTCAGATCCATCATCAGGATACGTCGCTACACCAATAGAGGCACGGATTTGGAAATTCTCGTTAAACACTTTAAAGGGCTCAGATCGAATTACCCGCAAGATCCGCTCGCCAACATCAAGGGAACTATTGATCGAAGACGACAGGGGCATCATCACCGCATACTCATCCTCTCCCATTTTTGCAACAACGGCGGTTTCCGGCATGGCGGAACGAAGACGTTTGCCAACTGCACGCAAAATCGCGTCCCCGACACTATGCCCCATCGAATCATTCACATCCTTGAAATGATCGATATCCACCACAACGATTGCCGCGCGCTTGGTAATATCGCCAACCTCCTGACTTTCCATACGTGTAAATTCCATGAGCTTCTGCAAAAACAGTGTCCGGTTAGGCAATTGCGTCAACTGATCAAAATAAGCAAGATTATGAATCTGGTCCTGCGCGGCTGATTTAATTTTTTTGATGTTATTCGCATTTTCCTTGATCAGGCTATGCGCGATATCAATGGACTGTGTAATCTCGTCTTTTGCCTTAAACGGAGGATCCAGCAATTTAGGGTTTTCAGCATCTTTCGCGGCGGAAAGAAGGCTCTGTCGCAAAAACAGGACAGGCTCCAGAAGCCAGCGGCTCATCGCCAGCATTAAAACGGAGGTCACAAAACCCGACATTAAAAAGAAAATCAGGATATTTTGCCGGGCATATGCAATTTTTTCCTGCAAGACAGTGTCTGAGGCCACACGCGCCACAATAACATACGGTCTTGCATTCAATTCATAAGGGCGTAGCGTAAATTCATAAAAAGATCCGTCGGCACTCCAATATGTTTTAATCACATCGACAGACTGTAATATGCGGGTCACAGGGGTAGAGCCATAACTTTGCAACAACAGGAAATCATCATTCGTGTAAATAGCCAGTCCTGTAATTTTCGTGCTGTTTGCCAACTGCGACCATTCTGCAAAGTCCACGGGGCTTTCCATATACCCTGTGTTTTCCGTATTGGGAATAGTTTGCAGAATAGCAAGCCGCGCCTCGTCTTTCAGACGATCAAGAATTTGCTGCTCATGCTTTTGAATCGTAAATCCGAAAATGGCAATCTGAACGGTCAGGATGGTCGCAAAAACAGCCAGCGTGATTTTCCAGCTGATCGGGCTACGCCAAATCTGACCGGAAGACGATGAAAATGACATGAACGTAGAAGAACGTTCTTTTGGTGATGCGCCCACGTTTAAATTGCCTAACGTATCCTATGGTTTTACAAAGACCGCCATGTAGGTCCTATCTTTTATTACATTCTGCCTTTTTTAGAGAGATTAGACAACGCCCTAAATCAGGTAACATCTTTCCATTCTAATCAAAATTCCCTAAAATTTTATTTACTTTAGAAAAAGATAATAAGATCAATAGAATAAGAACTGATCATTCTGTAAATCCCAGAACATGATTCGGCCCAAGCGTCCGATAAAAGCAGGAACTTCGCCCTGTATGGCAGGCGGCCCCTTCCTGCTCAATGGATATCAGCAGGCAATCCTGATCACAATCAACCCGAATTTCGAGAATTTTTTGCACATGGCCGCTGGACTCTCCCTTTTTCCAGATTTTTTGCCGTGATCTGGACCAGTAATGCGCATAGCCGGTTTCAAGAGAGAGTTGCAACGCGTCTTCATTCATCCAGGCCATCATTTTGACCTGATGATCGTTTACGTCCTGCGCAATGACCGGGATCAAGCCTTGCGCGTCCCATTTGGGCATAAAATTCTCTGTTTCGTCCTGTTCAGATTGCATTTCCCAAAATCCGGCGTCTGGTTTATTCTTGTAGAAACGTTATAAATGATTTCACGATGCTTGAAAACTCCCATACTGCCGCTGCCGTCATAGGACATCCGATTGCGCATAGCCGCTCCCCGATGATTCATAATCACTGGCTCTCAAAATATAACCTGCCGGGGATTTATGAGGCCATTGATGTTGACCCTGCGCATCTGGCGCGATTTTGCCGGATTTTACGCAAAAGCGGACTCAAAGGGATTAATGTCACGATTCCCCATAAGGAAGCCATCATGGCGCATTGCACACACATCGACGAAACCGCAAAAAAGATCGGGGCGGTCAATACCATTTCCGTTCATAATCAGGAGTTATACGGCACCAATACGGATGCCTACGGCTTTATCGAACATTTAAAAACGTCGTTACCGGCATTCGATATCTCTGCCTCCCGGCCCCTGATCCTCGGTGCCGGAGGTGCGTCACGCGCTGTTTTGTATGGCCTTCTGGAAGAGGGGGTAAAGAACATTACCCTGACAAACCGCACACAGGACAAGGCCAAACGTCTGGCACATGATTTTCCGCAGACAACACCTGCCCACTGGGACGTTCGCTCTGAGCTGATTGCCGATCATGATCTGATTATCAATACAACCTCTCTTGGTATGCATAAGCAGCCACCGCTTGATATAGACCTTGCAAATATCTCTTCAAAAGCCGTGATTTACGACCTGATTTATAATCCCCTGCAAACATCTCTTATGCTGCAGGCAGAAACAAAAGGATGCCGCACAATCGGCGGACTGGGCATGCTGGCCTATCAGGCGCAAAAAGCCTTTGAGATATGGTTCGGCATAACACCGGATGTCACCGACACTCTTATGCAGCGCCTTGAGGAGAGCCTATGATTATTCTGGGACTCACAGGCTCCATCGCCATGGGCAAATCAACGGCGGCGGCAATGTTGCAGCAAATGAAAATCCCTGTCCATGATTCAGATGCCGCTGTCCATCATGCCTACCAGCATGACCGGGAATTTCTAAAGGAGCTGTTCGATCATTTTCCTGAAGCTTATGACCGCAAGACCAAACGGGCAGACCGCAAAAAACTGGCTGAAATCATTTATTCTGACCCGTGGAAGAAACAACTGCTTGAGGATTTGCTGCACCCGCGCGTCTGGCAAAGCCAGAAAAATTTTCTGCGCAAATGTGCCCGCATGAGACAGAACATCGCCGTACTGGACATCCCACTTTTATATGAGACAGGCGCCGATTTGAAATGCGATGCGGTCATGGTGGTCACAGCACCCGCCCATATTCAAAAAGCCAGAGTGCTGGCCCGCCCAGGCATGACGGAAGAAAAATTCTACAAAATCCTGAATAGCCAGATGAGTGACGCCGAAAAACAGGGACGGGCCGATTACATCATTCACAGCGGCCTTGGCATGCGCAGAATGCGCGAGGAGCTTCAGGACGTTTTGCGGGACATTAGCGCAGCATATTGAGACAAGGCATGCGGATATATATCATGCTCCACTTCCAGAACTCGGGCGGCCAGCGTTTCCGGCGTATCACCATCCAGAACAGGAACCGCTTTTTGCAGGATCACCGGCCCCTCATCACAGCCCGCCGTCACTACATGCACACTGGCGCCACTTTCCTGCTCACCGCTTTCAATCACCGCTTCATGCACATGATGACCATACATGCCTTTGCCGCCAAATTTCGGCAACAACGCGGGGTGGATATTAAGAATCCGTCCCTGCCATTTTGTAATGAAATCCGCACTCAGGATTCGCATAAATCCGGCAAGGCAAATGATGTCTATGCCATTTTGCTGCAATAGATCGTCAATACTTTTCTCAAAGACGTCCCGTTCAATCCCCTTGTGCGGCACGACAAAGGACGGAATGCCTGCCTGCTCAGCACGACTTAGGCCATAAACCCCGGCCTTGTTGGAGATCACACAGGAAATTTGTGCGGGAAAGCTGTCATCTGTTGCAGCATCAATCAGGGCCTGCAGGTTGGACCCACCACCAGAAATCAAGACACCTGTTTTAAGTTTTTTCACCACAGCTATTTAAAGAAACTTCCCATCACCTGTGCTGCCAGCCCCCCAAGAGCGCCGCCCTGACTGTTTTTGTCAATCAGTTCTGGCAAGACATTCGAGAGCGTTTCCGCAGCATTATTCGGCTCCATATTCAGTTGCGATGCAAAGTTGCTGATATTGTCACCACCGAGCATCCCCATAACCTGCGACGCTGTCATCGTCATATTCTGGCCATCGCCTAAAAAACTCTGCACAAGATTATCCAGACCGTCCTGTGAAAATTGCGACACCAGCGCCCCGATATTGAGCTGCCCCTGCTCGGTCGGCAGAAGCTGCTGCAGCGCGCCTATGACCTGCTGCAAATTGAGGTTCCCACCGCCGTTCATATGCTTGAGGAAGAGTTCCGCCGCCATTTTCAATAAATCATCCATCGAGGTATCTCCTTTGTGTTAATAATTCCAAGGGAACGATACCCTTTTCACATGATCCGCACAAGGCGTTAGACCTTATGGACAGGCCGTCCAGTTAATTACCCGGCTCTGGCACGGGATCCTGTTCATCCGCAGCGCCGGATCCCAGATAGTCCGCAGCGTTTATGCGCCATTTATCCAGCTGATAGTTTAATGAATCTGATTTAATGCCAAGGCGTATAGCTGCTTTATTCAGACTTGGGGAATGACGGAGCGCATGTTCTGTTATCATTCTGCGCCCCTCATCAACTTTATGATCAAGATCGTCTTTGGTGGTGCAGGACGCTGCCAATGCCGTAACCAGTTCCCCAAACTCACTTTGTTCCGGTTCCCATTCCGCGAAAGCTTCTGAAATTTTGAGCGCTGCCGTGCTTGTTAAATTAAACTCTTTTTTGACTGCGTTCCGCACCGCGTTCGGCAGTACACCAAGAATCTCGCCCGCTCTCTCGGAATTATAATCATTGTCCACAAGCGTTCTCTGGAGCATACGGAACCAGGCGTCACGGTGTACCTGTTTGATCTGCTCATAAGTTGGGATTTCCAGAAACTTTTCCCTGAACCACTCGGGCGTTTTGTTATCTTCATCTGGCTCAACGACTTGCTGCGGCTGAGCAGGGGATGCACCAGCCGCAGCAGCAGCCACCTCAAATTCTCCCCGAATATGGCCAACATCTATCACATTAGAGTCCGTCCTCATGGCGTGTAATATGCCCCTTGTAACAACATGCTGTAGCTGCCGAATATTTCCCGGCCATGCTCCCTGCTGCAAATGCGCCAAAGCTTCTTCCGTAAATGGCCTGTGAGGAACCTCGTTTTCTTCGGCTTTTTGTGCCGCGAAGTGAGACGCCAGATTTATCAAATCATTCGGTCTTTCTCTTAGGGGCAAAATCCGTACTTCCAGACCATTCAGCCTGTAAAACAAATCTTCACGAAAGCGCCGTTCCTGAACTGCCCCTGCAAGGCCCTGACTGGTCGCAGTGATAATGCGAACATCCGTATCTATTTCCTGTTTCGCGCCAATCGGCCTGATTTTCTTTTCGGACAAAGCTCTTAGCAGTTTTGCCTGAACCTCAAGGGACAGTTCCGCAACCTCATCCAGAAAGAGCGTCCCGCCCCGTGCTTGCTCAAAAGCACCATCATGATTTGCGTGTGCCCCTGTATACGCTCCTTTCATATGTCCGAAAAGCAGGCTCTCCGCCAATTCCGGCTTTATTTCCGCCATGTTCAGTGCAACAAACGGGCCGTCCCTTCTCCTGGAATTGGGGTGAGAATGAATCACTTGCGCTATATGGGTTTTTCCGACACCTGTTTCCCCCATCAGCATCACAGGCTCTAACTTTAGCTGAGCTATAAAAGAAATTTCATGAAAGATTCCAGTAAGATCCGGGGTAAGGGACGCCCCTGTCGCATCACTACTCATACACATCACCCAATTTTATTTAGTCTGATTTTTTTTAAGTGGTGACTATGCACGTTTCTGCAGTGAAACGCAACGTTTTTATGAAAAAAAATGGTGCGCGGGGCGGGATATAACTTATCTAACAAACAACTGATTTATATAAATAAATTATAGTTAGAACTTATATATGCCCCTAATCATGCCCCCAAAACTTATTTCTAAAGGCATAATTTACACCTTATTCATTATACAGATCATCATCACTGTCACAATCATTTTTTGATGGTGTAGTGACGATACAATCTCTATAGAAGGGGGATCATATACTTTTGACTTCTGCTTTTTGGCCAAAAAATAGAGCTTCTATGCCTAAGCCGCTAGTTTCTTTTTTCACCTACTCTACCAGTTCCGCTCATATGCTTTTAATTGCAAGGTATCAGATTGTTCGCAGAAGCTTTTTTCTCGTTATTATTCCACGCGGCTCTTCGTTTTTCATCATAAAACCTTGCTCCTGAACGTCTTTTAATCTAATGCTGTAGATGGTTTGACCCATATGGGCAAACTCTGGGGCGTGATATCCCCTCCAAGGCGGCTAATAGCATCAAGCCGCAAAAATGATGCCTTCTCGACTGTGTCGGGGAGGCGGCGGAATATAATAGCGCTTGCGTGAATACGCTGCGCCGTTCCTTGGACGGATATCAACTCCCCGGCTGTGAGAAATCACAGCCGTTTTCCGTTTATGATAAGGAGAAATATTCAGGTGCAAGAAAAGACAGCAAAATATATCATTTGGTTTATGTTTTGGGGATTGCCTTTCGCTATACCTCTCCTCTTCATAGACAATCAGTTAGATAAAGCTTTTTATATTATCTTCATTTCTATTGTATTCGTATCTAACCTCCTGAATAGAAGGTTAGATAAAATTGAAGATCAAACTGAAAAAAATTTTTATGAATGTAAAATTGTTAAAAAAATTAAAGCTTACGAGACTAACACAGAAGATAAAAATGATAACGATGACCTGTTCATAGAAAATCTACCGCGTGAAGCTATGTGTGATGGTATCAAACTCCCATTTCCTCCTTTTATTGGTTTAAATATTCGGAAAGATGCGTCATCGCAACCAGCTATGGAAGATTGGGAGAACGCATATTCAAGAGTATTCCATTCAGGAAAAATCGAAGAAGTAGTATGGGACGATGATTTTAAAAAATTCACATGCTATGTTGAGCCTTACTTTTGCAGTGAGAACCAAACGACACAAGAAATTGAAGAGACATTTGAGAAAAAACTGGGATGGGTAGATTTCTCTAAAAAAAGGGAATATTGGCACAAAGATTAAAGCCTATCTATTGTGAAATAGCGTACGGAAATTAGAGATATTCACAAAAGCTGCGCCCCCTGCTTCGTCCCGCGTCATGCCTGCATCAAATTACATGAGCACGTGGTATTTACTAGACTTTTTTTGAGATAACATCTATTTCCTTTTCTGGTGACAAAAGAGACAAAACCGACAAAACATAACTTTTGTCACTATTGTCAGTTTCGTCTTAATAGAAATTTTTAGGGAACTATATATTTAACTAGCCAAAATAAACTTGACTAGCTATCTTTTTCTGGCTAGTATAGTTTTATCAACCGAGGATAAGACTATGTGCAAACCAGAAACAATCAGCTTTTTCGAGTTCTTCAAAAAGTTTCCAGATGAAGAAGCAGCAAGACTTTATTTCGAGAATAAGCGATGGGAAGATACACCTTACTGCGGTCACTGCGGTAGTGTTGAAGTTTCAGAGTGTAAAGATCACAAGCCAATGCCTTACCGTTGTAAATCATGCCGTAAACATTTTAGTGTTCGTACAGGCACAGTATTAGCCGAGTCACGTTTACCGCTTCAAACATGGTTAATGGCAATCTATATGATGACAACCGCACGTAAGGGCATACCATCAACACAGATGGCGCGTGAACTTGGTATTACTCAAAAATCAGCATGGTTTCTTGCACAGCGTATTCGTGAAACATGGATGTCTAATAAAGGCGACTCTGACATGGGTAATAATGTTCAAGTCGATGAAACATACGTTGGCGGTAAAGAGAGCAATAAACATGCGTCTAAAAAACAACGTTTAGGCCGTGGCTCTGTAGGTAAAACTGCCGTTCTAGGTATTCGCGGCGAAAGCGGCACTGTCATTGCACAACCTATTGAGCGCACGGATGCAAAAACTCTTAAAGGCTTTATCTTTGATAACGTGGAACAAGGCGCAACGGTTACAACTGATAACTTCCCTTCATACCGTGGCATGACAGGCTACACGCATAAAGTTGTGAATCATTCTGTAGGTGAATACATTAAGGACATGGCACATACAAATGGCATAGAAAGTTTCTGGGCTTTGTTAAAGCGCGGTTACTATGGAATTTACCACCATATGAGCCCAAAGCATTTACATCGCTACGTAAATGAGTTTTCATTCCGTCATAACACGGCAAAAGTTGATACCATGGACTTTATTGGTATGACAGCACAGAGAGTTACAGGAAAACGCCTAACATATAAGGAACTGATAAATGGCTAAGAAAGACGATATTATAGAACCAATAGATGACAGCTTTGAGAATGTTGCTGACATGATTATTACACCAAAAAAACAGCCAGAGGAACTCGACATGAATGCTAAAGGAATCAAACACTTACCTGCGAAAAGCAGCAAAAAGGAACTCGACCCTGTACAGGGCGAACTAGACTTAAAGATAGAATGTGAAAGAGACGTTGGTGGTGTTGGTATGGGTGTTTTAACAGATGGAACGCCTTTCTTAACAGGTCGAGGTCTTGCCAGATTGCTCGATATTGAAAATTTACATGTAAGAACTATTAGCCAAGATTGGAACGAAGAACCACAGAAACCAAGAATAAAAGCAATCAAAAAGATACTTAGTAAGCGCGGTATAACGGCGAAAGAAGCGCATATTGAAATAAATGATGGATCACGCGTTGTTCACGCTTTTCCTGATGCGATATGTTTAGCAGTCTTAGAGTATTACGCTTTTGATGCCGCAAGTCCTAGAGAGGCTGCTAGAGACAATTACAGGCTTTTAGCAGGTAAAGCATTACAGGAGATGATTTACAGCCAAGTGGGTTATGACCCTACAGGCAGATATAAGGACAGATTTCAGAAATGGCATGAAAGAATTGAATTAAATCACCAGTCAGCGCCAAAGGGTTTCTTTTCTGTTTTCAACGAGGCACACACAATTATTTATGAAATGATACAAGCCGGCGCAGATGTTGGAGAAAAAACAGTTGTAGATATATCTATTGGACAGCATTGGTCTAAGCATTGGGATGATAATGGACTTGCTGCAAAATATGGTGGCAGAGTTCGTTATCCACATAGATATCCTAACTCTCATCCGCAAGCCAATTCAAACCCTCAAGATGCATGGTGTTATCCTCTAGCAGCTTTAGGCGCATACCGCGAATGGCTTCAAAACGAATACATAGAAGGTGGTAAATTTGCTAAATATATCGATGGTAAAGTGAAGAAAAAAGACTTGCCGCCATCTGTTGCTCAGTTGGCGATAGCAGCGGTTGAACAAAAATTGATAGAAGCTCCTAAGTGATTCTAATTATTGAACTATCACGTTTCTGACTCTTTTCAAAATATGTTATAATAACATTATGCATATGATTCGTATGCATAGCTTGTGCAAAAGAAAAAGCGGGGTTGCAGCCCCGCCTTTTGTGTGAACCGCAAAATAGTTTGCAACTGCTGCGGAACAACTAAGATTATAACTCGATTCTAGGGTTGAATTCAAAAACAGTCAAGTGAAAGCAGTTGCTCCTAAATTAACGTCATAAAATAGGAGACAAAACTTATGGCAACTTACTTGATCGGTTACGATCTTAATAAACAAAAAAATTATCCAGATTTAATTGATGCTATAAAAAGCTTATCAGGCACTTGGTGGCATCATTTAGACTCTACATGGATAATTGTAACAGAAAAAACAGCTGTTCAAATTCGTGATAGCTTGAAAAAGCATATAGATAATGATGACGAATTACTTGTCGCTAGACTTCATGGAGCTGCTGCTTGGACAGGATTTAACTCCAATGGCTCTCAATGGTTAGAAAATAACCTTTAGTCCTTACAATTATCAGGGGCTGGTTTCATATCATCCCCTGATGATACTTTGCCGTTTTCTGATTGTTCCCATTTATTATTATTCATTACTAACTCCTTGATTAATTTTATTTTAGCAAAAATTGATTATTAAAATGTAAAAATTTTACGGCTAGCTATGTATATAGCTCCCAATTTTTATATCCAATTTATAAGCTGGATGCGTTATAAAAAATGAAAAATTAAAATTTTTAATATATACTTTTCTTAAGGTAGTAATTTTTTTTTATTTATCATGGGGGTGTATGGGGTGATCTGAACCATAGATCCATACAAAACGCGATAAGACAAGCTTCCAACTGGTATGTTGAAATCCAAGACGTTAGTATTACTAAATAGTGGCATATATTTTCGGATTGACGAGATAATCAGAGCGTGGCCGTCCTCCCGTTTTATTGTTGGCTGGATCAGGTTCTATCCAGTGGGCATTTTGAAGTTCTTCAAATGCTTCCTTCACATCGTCGGCTGTATCCATCCCGCCCAGAGATGCCCTTTGTATTTCGCGGCTATTGATGCGCTCCGGCTTCGTTCTAATGAGCCATTTGGCGATTGTGACGGCATTTCTAACCTCGACCGGCAAGGCGGCATTATCAAAAGACCGCCGTGCCATTGGATCGAAATAGTCCGTCAGTAGGCCCTGAGCGCAAAGCAGGGCTTTTTCCGATATGCGTGAGGGCGGATAGTTATCGTTTCCGGCAGACCACCAGAGCATTTCAAGGATGAACGCCAGCCGTAAGGCACGACCACCGTTTTTACCGACATAGGAAAGATAAAGGCCGCTGGCGGTATTTTCCGCTTCGTGTATATCCTGGCGGAACTCTTCAAATTCTCCAATAACCGTCTCTTCCAAAGAGATTGCAGTGGGAACCGGCTGACCTTTCTCGTTTACGGTAAAAGGAAGGTTCTGGAATTTCTGTAACGCCTTTGTGGCGCTGTCATTATCGGCTTGCTTTTTGGGTCGCTTGGGCGGCACAGTCTCCGGCCATGTATAAAGAAAGCGGGCGGCAAGACCATCATCTGCATCGTTCAGCAGAGCTTTTTGTAACTTATCCGGTTGGATACCGCCGACCACGGAGATTGACAAATTAGGCACCCACATCGGCTGATTTGTGCCATATTTTACTCTGTCCACCGTATAGGAATTTCCGTTGTAAGCTTCCAGCCAAAAAGAACGGTCTGCGCCGCCTTTGCCTTTGTACTGGTTCATACCTTCCAGCCATCCCGACAGCTCATCCCGAAAATACAGTATTCCTCTCAGGTTTTTCGCAACCAGAGGAGCCAGAATTTCCACGGTAGCATCACAGGCTAAAAGCCGTTTTCGGCTTGGCTCCTCCGGCTCCATTGCCTCATCCGGCATGTGCGGCGCGGGAACATTAAGCTTTTTACGAGCTGCTTTCACCTCCTGTTGCCACATCTGGCGGCAAACGGCAGCCTCTTCTTTTTTACGCTCATATTCCCGTATCCCCTCATCAAACCCGATATTCAGCTCCGCTTCCAGATCACGAAGCAAATCCAGGGGGGCACTCAGGCCTGGTGTTTTATTACTGGAAGGGTTTCCTACACAGCAAAGCCACAGTATCGGTGGCTCTTTCCAGCTCTCCCACGGCGAAATACGGTAGGCGTTCCCGATTAATATGCTGGCACTGCTTATCAGTCCTGCCGCGATATAATCCGGTGGAGAGCCTTTACCTTCTGCACTTTTTTCAATCCAGTCCGCCCAGAACGGCCCGAATATCTGCAACGGAAACGGCACGGCTTTTTGCCTGTATCCCTTTATCAGCCTCATGTCAGGCTCCGGCCAATTTACAACGTATTCCTCTGCGTTTTCTGCTATTTCTTTGATCTTGTTCATGATCTGCCCTCCCGCAATATGTCGTTAAAATCAGTTTCTGGTTCCGGTGGGCAGGCGATATGCACTTTTAAGCCCTGACGTGTCCAGACATCAGCGGCTTTTGTCGCCGCTTCCATGCCCTGACCGCACTTGTCATGGTCGGCTGCAATAATGATTTTCCTCACCGTATCGGGTAAAATCAGGCTGGGATAGTTGGATGTACTCAAAACGGCCCATGATGGGATGCTGGTGGCCTGCATAAAGGAAAGAGCACTTTCTATTCCCTCCGCCACGGCGAGAACATCATGGACAGGCGCAAGGCGAACTGATCCGCCGGAGAGAGGCCCTAAGGCCATTCTGGGCGGCTTGATATTGGCTTTACGCGCACCATCAAGCCATGTTCTGTGTATCGCTTGAACGGTGCGTGACGGCCAGATTGTGACCGCCGCCACCATCGCGGGATACGATTTTTTCGAGCGCCAGTGATAAAGACCTGCATGAAACCGAAGCGAGGCCGGTAACTCAACTGTAATCGCCCGCTGGCACAAATATGTTTCCGCAAGCGTATCAGTGATTGCTACGGTTTCCCGCCATATGTTCCGCGCCTTTGGGCCATTATCAAGCTTTTCAGAATGACGAACGGTTTTTTCCAGCGCAGAGGAATGACACCCCAAAAACTCGGAAATTTTTTGTCTGGCTTCGTTCTGCCCGATCCCCTCACGGGCGGCACACAGACTTATCAAGTCGCCACCACCTTCACCGGAAGCATGATCTTTCCACGATCCAGTTTTTAAGCAGATCCATAGCGAGGAGCCTCTGTCTCCCTCGACGTTGCCCACACGCAGGCTTTGTCCGTATCTTTGGGCTAATGGATACCACTGTACCGGCAGACCAGCAGCTATAGCTGCTGTGTTGACAGTGTTGAAATCTATTTGCTTTGCGGTTGAGGAATTGGTAAATTGTGGATGTGAACATTTCTTAGCCTCGCCCCCAGCGAGGTTTTTCTTTTTTATATTACTCATACTAACCTCTTTGATTTAAAGGTTGGTATGCCTGTAGAGAAGAAAGCCAGCTCTCGACATCTGAACGTCGGATCATGGTCTTATTGTCTAATTTTACGGCGGGAACTTCGCCACGGTTAATAAGTTCATAGGCTTTGGTTTTTCCTACATTTGCGGTTTTGCAAAATTCGGTAAGGGTTAAGAGTTCTGAAGTCATTTGTATTTATCCTTTCTTGGTTGTGTAAGGATAAATCTGACCGATTTTGTGTTATTAACCATGGACGTTTTAAAATGTATAAAATGTCCTAATAATTTTGCTAAGGGTTATTGACTGATTTTTTTTACACAATTATCCCTTAATTGGTTGAATACTATTCGCAATCGTTGACAATTTTTATCATTGTGGTAACGAGTCCTAATGAACTATGCGAATATAACACTAGCCATTGTAAATATTACAATATTTGTCACTTGGTTACTAATGGTCAATTTTGACTCGAGTACAGTCCCAGCGAAAGTTTATAATTATGACGCATTGACTGTGATGTTATCGGTTATGCAAGTATTTTTAGCAATTTGTGCAATAATGCTAGGTGTGCTAGCAGTATTTGGTTTTATACAAATCAAAAATTCTGCTGAAAATATAGCAAGAAAAACAGCGAGACAAGTTGCTGATGACGAGATTAAATCCTATATAAAGACGAAATATGGTGAAAATTCTGATAAGATAAATACTAAGGAGAAGATTTTTTTAGAGAATAACAGAAATAGGGAGATAAATATTCCTCAAGATAGCGAAGAGATTAATAATGAATGATATGACATATAATGAAGTTAAGTCTTTTATTGATAGCTTTCAAAATGAAGCACCAGTATTAACTGTACCTATTGCTAGAGAGTTAGGAATAAATGTTCTAAAATCCAAATCTTTGGGAAATATTTCAGGTATGATCGTTAAAAATGAAACTAGAGGTGGTTCTTCTGGTTATGCTATTGTTGTAAATGACAATCATCCAGAAACGAGAAGAAGATTCACCATAGCACATGAAATCGCACACTTTCTTTTGCATAAAGATTTAATTGGTGATGGTATATCAGAGGATGCACTGTTACGGAGTGGACTATCAAGCGAAGTTGAAACCGAAGCAAATAAACTCGCTGCTGATATTCTTATGCCATGGGACTTATTAAGGGAATATACAAATCAAGGAATCACTTCTATTCGTGAACTAGCAAGAATTTTTAATGTTTCTGAAAACGCTATGTCCATTCGTTTTGGAATACCGTATGAGTACGAGTACTAAGCGAATAATCCTTTTCTCAATGTATTAGTTGAGATTTAATCTGACATTCTTTAAAAACTGTATATGAAAGGATGT
>CAKZKV010000101.1 GCA_937124505.1 uncultured Alphaproteobacteria bacterium | reverse complement strand
TGCTGAATGCCCGCCTGTCCCCGAAATCATTCAAAAACTGGAAACGTTTTTCCAAAAGCGCGGAAGAAGTTTTATCGGCGTTTTCCCTCATTCTTTGCCAGACACATGAAGACGCCGTGTCCTACAGATTGCTAAACGCGCCAAACGTCAGTATCAGCGGTAATCTGAAATATAACGCAGCGCCCCTGCCTTATGATGAGGCAAATTTCCAGAAGTTACAGAAGACTTTACAAGGCCGCCCTGTCTGGCTGTACGCCAGTACGCATGCCTGTGAAGAAGATCTGGCCGCCCGCCTTCATAAAAGACTGAAAAAAGAAATTCCGGACTTATTGACCATCATTGCTCCACGACACCCCGAACGTGGGACGGAGCTGGAGCAAAGCTTGCAAAAACATCATTTGCGGATATGCCGCCGTACGTCCAATCATCACCTCCCTGAACAGAACACAGACCTCTATCTGGCCGATACATTAGGGGAACTGGGCCTGTTCTATCGCCTCTCCCCCATTGCCGTGATTGGCCGTTCCTTCAGCGATGACGGCGGCGGTGGACACAACCCGATTGAGGCCGCGCAACTGGACTGCGCTGTTCTGCCCGGCCCTCACGTACAGAACCTTCAGCAAATTTACGATGACATGGCAGAGATGGAAGCCTCTATTGCCCTGAATAATGAAGAGCATTTTTATAACAGCCTGAAACTCCTGCTCACAGATGCCCTGTACCTGCAAAACGTACAGGAAAAGTCCAGACGTTTTTGTGAAAAACAGGCCAACACTTTAGAGGATGTCTGGAAGCTTCTGACCCCTTACATTCAGGAATTGCGGCAGGAGGCAGCATGACATTGCGTACGCCTGCCTTCTGGCAAGAAAAAAACAGTATCTGGAAAACCTTTCTCACGCCCCTCAGTTGCCTCTACCGGGCCACCTGTTTTGTTAACCGTCAAAAGACAGAGACATACACCAGCCGCCTCCCCGTTCTTTGTATTGGCAACGTCACTGTCGGCGGCAGTGGTAAAACGCCCGTTGTCCAGAACCTCCTGCAAATTATAACACAGCAGCGGCTTGCAAATAAGCCCTGTATCCTTAGCCGGGGATACGGCGGCACGAAGGACGTACATCTGGTTTCGCGTGACGATACCTGCATGGATGTGGGTGATGAGCCGCTTCTGCTCTCCCGCACAGCGCCCGTGGTCGTGGCCGGAAACCGCGCCGAAGGCGCCGGTCTTATCGAAGAGCACGGCTTTGACATGATCATCATGGATGATGGCTTTCAGAATTTCACCCTTGCCAAAACCCTGTCTTTTCTAGTGGTGGACGGCACGGCTGGCTTTGGAAACAACGCACTCCTTCCGGCGGGGCCTCTGCGCGAACCTCTGGATGCAGCCCTGTCCCGCACACAGGCCGCGATCATTATCAATGACGATACATACAACGTACGTACGTACCTGCCCCCCGACATGCCGATTTTTGAGGCGGACATTGAACCGCACTTTTCAGGAGAGAAGAACCGGCCTTATATCGCGTTTTGCGGCATCGGCCAGCCGGACAAATTCAAAATAACCTTGAGTGATCTGGAACTGGATATCAAAGACTTCATCCCCTTTCCTGACCACCACGCCTTCACACAGCAAGACGTACAGTCCCTGATTAAGAGCGCACAAACAACGAATACCCGGCTTCTGACAACAGAAAAAGACGCCGGCCGCCTTGAGTCCTTTCCGGAGATACGCCCTTTTCTGGAGGTATTGCCCATTACCCTGAAATGGCGTGACGAAGACGCCGTGATCACCTTCCTGAAAGAGGGCTTACGGCATGACAGGTAAGAAAGTCCGTTACTTTTTCGAAGGAATTGCCCTGTACGTCTTGTTCGGGCTGTTTAAATTGTTGCCTGTAGATATGGCCTCCAATCTGGGTGGGAGGCTTGGAAAACTCATCGGGCCCAGGCTCGGTGCTTCTCAAAAAGCTCTGAAAAACCTGCAAATTGCCTTTCCAGACAAGCCGTTTCCCGAACAAAAACGCATTCTCACGAATATGTGGGAAAATCTGGGGCGTGTTTTTGCCGAATACGCGCACCTGAAAGAAATTGCCTCCCGCCGCGTTGAAATTAGCGGTTTTGAGGAACATATTGCAGACTTACAGACATACCAGAAACCGGCCATTTTGTTTTCCGGGCATCTCTCCAACTGGGAGGTTCTGGGGCCATCCCTTTACCTGCAAAAGGGGATGGAAGGCCTGCTGGTCTATCGCCCGCCCAACAATCCGTACGCCGATCAACTTTTACTCCGGGCGCGGGAGGTTGGAGACGGCGTTTCTCTGACGACCAAGTCTGAGCAAGGCGTACGGGAGATGATCAAATGCCTGCGACATAACGGTATTATTGGCCTACTGGTTGATCAGAAATTTAACCGCGGCCTGCCCATTTCATTTTTCGGACGGGATGCCATGACCAGCCCGGCTTTTGTTGAACTGGCATTGAAATTTGATGCCAGATTAATCCCTGTACGTCTGGAACGTACACACGGCGCACACTTCCGCCTCACAATCGAGCCTGCGCTACATACAACAGGCAAGACGGTTGAAGAGCTCCTGAAAGAAACGCACACCATTCTTGAAAAGTGGATACAGGAGCACCCGGAACAATGGCTCTGGCTGCATCGCCGCTGGGGAAAATTTGAAGAGATCAGCTTGTCATGACGGGCATTGTCACCAGATTTGCCCCTTCGCCGACCGGGTATCTTCATCTTGGCCATGCCTATTCGGCGATTTTCAGTTATAACACCGCGAAGAAACAGGGAGGGCAGTTTATTCTACGCATTGAGGATATTGATCCCGTCCGCTGCAAGGCAGAATATGTGGAGGGGATTTTTGAAGACCTGGCATGGCTGGGGCTGGAATGGGAAACACCTGTACGTATCCAGTCAGAGCATATGCAGGACTATCAAAATGCCATCTCCCGCTTAGAGGCAATGGGCGTTTTGTATCCGTGTTTTTGCACACGCAAGGCCATTCTTGAAGAAGTCGCCCGCGCCGGATATGCCCCGCACGGGCCGGAAGGCACGATCTATCCGGGCACTTGTAAAAATCTTCCTGATAAAGAGCGCAAAAACCTGATTGCGGAGGGGCATGTTTATGCACTGCGTCTTGATCTTGAGGCCGCGTTAAAATTGGTAAATCCGGCGAACCTGTACTGGATGGAAGAAAGAGGAGAAAAAAAAATTGCGAGGCCTGAGATACTGGGGGATATCGTCATCGCCAGAAAAGACATCGGCACCAGCTATCACCTGAGCGTGGTCGTGGATGACGGCTTGCAGGGTATTACGCATGTCACCCGCGGCACTGATCTGCAATACGCCACACATATTCAAAGGGCCATACAGGAATTGCTGGATTTGCCGCGCCCGGAATACCGTCATCATCAATTAATCAAAGGACAAGACGGAGAGCGGCTTGCGAAAAGAGACCTGTCCCAGACATTGAAATCATTGAGAGAAGAAGGGTTTTTAGCTGATGATATATATAGCCTGATCGGCATCAGGCCATATAAATAGATTAATAGTTTGTACAGCCTGCCCCATTATAATAACAGCCAGGGTTTAAACAAACTGCATCAAGAGTTTCCACGCCTTTTGAATACATTTTAAGACCCGTTCTGATCAAACGTGAATTATCACAACTACCCGCTTCTGTATATTTAGCTAATTCTTCATAGATATCTTCAATTTCGCTTTCATAGCCAGACGATTTCCATGCAGGGCTTTCAAAAACAGCCTGAATATAAGAATCCCATTTTGGCTCTTCCGCACAGACATCTGGCAATGTTCTGGGATCATTGTCCTCATGTTGACTGAATGTCCAGAATCCATCTTCAGAACGTGTGGAAAAATTCATACATTTTGCATTTTTCCAAACACGATCCATAATATCGCATGTATAGGAGCCGCCTAAAATCCCTGCAGATGGGGTATAATCGTCCGTTCCTCTTCCGCCCAAAAAGGAGTGTGAGAAATTATTTCTGACATAGGAATTGACAGCACTTCCAATCAGTTCACTCAGCGCATTATCCATATCTGTATCACTAATCAGCGCTACGGAGCCGCCACTCCAGACGCTGGTATTTTCACTGAACAGGTTCTCAGCTTCCTCTGCCAAAACTCTTAGGAACTGGTCAAAACAGGTATATTCCAGAACGCTATCAGGCTTGGCAATCAGGTTCTGGTTTTGTGTAATTTCGCGCTGGGCTTCCAGCCAAGCTCGTGTTTCCATCGCAATCAGGATATTCGAATCACATGTATCGGTCATTGGAGATGCAGACGGCAAAGCCGTGCTGCTGCTACCGCCCCCAAGGATCGAACCTAGCGAACCAGACCCGCCCCCGGCAAGAATTGTATCCAGAATACTGCTGCCGCCACCTCCGCCAAAGAGATCACTGATAGTATTGATAAGATCTTCCAGATCTCCTGCCAAGCCAAAAATATCCGATAACTCATCATTCAATAAATCGGTGATTCCAGGTATAGAAGCTTCAATATTTTCGAAGAAATCTTTTCCAAGAGCGGACGTAATGGCCTGCCCCAAAGTTGAGTCCTGAGATGAAATAGCATAAAGAAGTGCACTTGCAAGATCAGATGTATTCAAATCGCCTATGTCAGATAATTCGTCAAGAAACTTTGTTAGTTCTAATGCATTTAACTGAGACGTCAGGTTCTCAACGCCTCCATTCACACTGCTGATTGCTTCGTTCAGCTTAGAGGTATCCAGCTTAGCTAAATCGCTGGCCTTGTTTTTGTATTTATCAAAGAAATCTCTGATATCTGCAGGCCCGCCATCAATGGCGGTTTGCAATTCGGCATTGGTCTGGGCAAAACCACTTCCCGTCCACAAACAGGAGCCAAGAACGGCCAGCAAAATATAGAGGCTTAATTTTTTAATCATTGTATCTATTCTAAACATTTCGCAGTCACCTGTCACTTTTTTCTTATTCATTGCCAAACCCATTACTTGGAACATTTATCATTTGTATGGTCATAGTAACATCCTGGATTGGCACAGAAATGCTCTTCATATTCCGTGATATCTTCCCCGGAACCGCCATAATCCTTAACTTGTACAACATGGACGCCTGTTGGAATTGGTTCAAGCCCCGTACAATTTGCCGGATCAACGTAATCATGAATATTTTTGCCATACAGAGCCGCTGCAGAGTATCCATGATATTGCAGGTTTTTGTTCGTCATCACGTCTTTATCAATTTGTTGCAGACCTGTGTCGTTGCATTGATTATACTGCACTCTCGGATCGCTTGTTTTCGGAATAAGTTCATTATAGGTATAGAAGGGTCCGGCACCAACAAAGAAATCCGTATCACCGAAGTTCTCACATTTTGCCACCTGCCATATATCCTTCATCATCGTACAGGTATAAGTCGCACCACCAATTGTATCACTGATATTGCTGTCCATTCCTGTAGCCGTATCCCCCAGATAATCAAGCGGGAACTGATTCTCAACATAATCATATATGGTTTTGATGACTGTATCTTCC
>CAKZKV010000100.1 GCA_937124505.1 uncultured Alphaproteobacteria bacterium | reverse complement strand
AGATTACCTGAAGCTATCAAACGATATTCTGGCCAAAGGTATAGACCAGATCATTTGCGTGGCTGTGAACGACCCTTTTGTCATGCATCACTGGGAAACTGTATCCGGGGCAAGTGGTAAAATTTTGATGCTGCCGGACGGCAATGCGGACTTTACAAAAGCCATGGGGCTGGACATGGATGGGTCTGCATTTGGTTTGGGGACTCGAAGCCAGCGCTATGCCATGATTATTACAAACGGTGTTGTGGACGAACTGGAGATTGAAAAAAGCCCGACTGAGATGCAAGCAACCGCAGCAGACGTTTGCCTTGGCAAGCTTTAAGCGCTAAAGACCATTTCCATACTTGTAATCACAGGATGTCTGTAGGGCTTCGTTGCGTCTTGTACGGCCTGTTTTGTTTCTTCCATATCCATGGTTAACAGCCCGGGAATATCAAGGGGGCAAAGAACGGCTTCTCCGTTTTTCAAGGAATTGGACAAATCATTGGCGGATACGCGTTGCCGTCCGCATATAGGAATAAAGGGCCTGTTGTCTTCAAAATTGGAAAAAACTTTGTGTAACATTTGATATGTATTCAGGTTTGAAAGCCTGATGTTCTGATGGGGGATCACCATAGAATTTGGGACATCTTCACAAACACCAACATCTGTTAACAAGGTGACTCCAGTGGGGACACTTCCTCCAAAGCGTGTCTGTACAGAGGCAAAACGCGGATTGAAAATGGGCTGCATACTATTGCGAGGCCATACTTTGCCCAATGTAAGCGGTTCCTGATTTGAACTTTTGATGGCCGGAAATGTCAAAAAATGTCCCCATAGAGTGTGGTCTTCAACTTCATTTGTAATCAGGAATACCGTGTCAGGGTATTTGATCATTTGCTGTTGTCCCTGGACAACGACCCCCGGAAAGGCATGGGCGCCGGGATAGTAAACAACATGCCCGACCAGATCACTTGTTTTATCCAGCCGTATTTCTGAAAAAGAGGGCTCTACAGCTTTTGAGGGCGCTGACCCTGCTAAAACGGTCGCTGGTATTACTGGCTGACGTGCATCAGTTGCTTGCTCGTATTGCTGTTTCATAGTCATTTTAGTACAACCCCCCTGTTCCGGTATTAGTCGGAGCCGATTTTGTAACGTTCCCTGTGTAGCGATCCGTGTAGTCAACTTGTTCCTGTTGCTGTCCGTTATACATATAGCGGTCTGTCATTTGAATGTAATTATCTCTGTACAGGGCGGCAGGCAGGCGTCTGATCCGCCCGTCCCCGTCCAGAAGATAGACATTTTGATCCGGCTCTGTACCCGGCAAAAAAGATTCCCAGATGACTTTTGTGTCTTGTGGCTCGGCTCTGGTACCGTCCCGTGCGTCAATGCGAACCTGTTTAATGCCTTTGGGGACGCGGAACGGCATGGGCGTTGTATCTTTCAGAGCTTTTTCCATGAAGCTCTTAAAAACAGGCAGCGCAACAGAAGAGCCTGTTTCTTTTCGACCCAGAGGTTTTGGATCGTCAAATCCTACATAAACACCGGCAACCAGATCCGAAGAGAAACCCATAAACCAGGCGTCCTTTGCTTCATTCGTTGTGCCGGTTTTACCAGCCAGCGGAAAGGGAAGAGATTTCAGACGTACGCCTGTTCCGCGTTTGACGACCCCCTCCATAATGGACACAATCTGATGTGTGACAAGGGGATCGGCGATTTGTTCCCGCACATCCGGAATGGCCGGTGTTTCCTGTTCTTCCCATCTGATTTTATCACCGCAAGCCGTGCAGGGCCTGGTATCGTGCTTGAAAATAGTGTGGCCGTAGCGATCCTGAATACGGTCGATGAAGGTCGGGGTCAGTTTTTTTCCGCCGTTCAACAGCATGGCATAGGCGGTTGTCATGTTGAACAGGGTCGTTTCCGCGGCACCCAGGGCGTTAGACAGGTGCGGCGGCATGTTCTTAACAATTCCAAAGCGTTCGGCGGTTTGTGAAATGGCGTCCATACCAACGAAATCCGCCAGACGGACGGTCATCAGGTTTCTGGATTTTTCAATTCCGACACGGAGCGGCGTGGGGCCGTAATATTCCTTGGAGTAGTTTTTCGGGCTCCAGAAGTGGCCGGGGCGGTCTTCGATCACAAAGGGCGCGTCCAGAATCAGGGTCGCGGGCGTAAAGCCTTTTTCCAAAGCTGTCAGGTAAACAAACGGTTTAAAGGCCGATCCCGGTTGGCGCATGGCCTGCGTTGCGCGGTTGAACTGGTCTAAGCCATATTTCCAGCCCCCCGCCATCGCCAGAATACGGCCTGTATTCGGGTCAATGACGACGATTGCGCCGCGCACGTTTGGAATTTGTTGAAGTTTGTATGTTTCCCCGTTTTCGTCAGCCTGCTCGACAGCAATGACATCACCGACAGTCAGAAACTCGGAAATGGATTTTTTGCCCGTCCACTTTGCCTGTTCATAAGGAAGTGTGCCGCGCCCGCCGTTTTTCAGGCGCAGCTTGGCAGAGGAGGCAGAGACTTCTGTGACAACGGCGAGGTTCCAGCCATCAATAATTTCCGTGGCTTGATCAAAGGATTTGATCTGTTCGGCCAGATCGCCGTTTTTATCCAGTGTGGCAATCGGGCCATGCCAGCCGTGGCGCTTGTCATAGGCCATCAATCCTTCGCGCAAGGCGTCGGTCGCATAGTGTTGCAAGGTTGGATTGACAGACGTATGAACGGACAGACCTCCGCCATATAACACATCTTCCCCGTAACGATCGGCCAGTTCACGCCGGACTTCCTCTGCAAAGTAGGGGGCGTAGACACGTTCGGACAGGTCCTGATCTACGGTTTTCAAAGGCTGGACGATGGCAACGTCATATTCTTCATCCGTTATATATCCTTCCGCATGCATGCGGTTGATCACGTAATTCCGCCGATGCAGCGCGGCATCATGATTGTAAACCGGGTGGTAGTCGCTGGGCGCTTTCGGCAGCCCGGCAAGATAGGCGATTTCCGCTACGCTCAGATCGACCAGAGGCTTGCCAAAATAATGCAGCCCGGCGGCGGCGACACCGTACGTGCCCCCGCCCAGATAAATCTGGTTTAAGTACAATTCCAGAATCTGGTCTTTGCTCAGCGCGCTTTCCATGCGGTAGGCGAGGATGGCTTCGCGTATCTTGCGTTTGAAAGAGCGTTCATTGGTCAGAAGGAAATTTTTCACGACTTGCTGCGTAATCGTGGAGCCGCCGACCACATCAACGTTTTGGCCTATCATATGCCGCGCATAAATCGCGGCGGCGCGGGCGATGGCGGTTGGGTCAACCCCCTGATGGTGGTAGAAATTCTGGTCTTCGGCGGCGATGAAGGCTTCCCTGACCTTTTCCGGGATTTGATGGATCGGCACGAAAATACGCTTTTCACGCGAATATTCCTGCATCAGGCGACCATCGCCTGCGTACAGCCGCGTCACAATCGGCGGAGCATAGTTTTTCAGTTCCGTATGATCGGGCAGGTCATGGGAATAGCTGTGAAACAAAACAGCCACAAACGCCACCGCGGCAATTGCACCGAGCAACCCGAGCGAAAGTCCCCACAAAAAGAAAGCCTTGATAAACCGCATGGGACTTATATGGCATATTGTGAGGCAAAAGTCATGTTTTTATATGCGTATCTGCCACGCAGAAAAGCTTACAAAATGCCGCCATAGATTAAATAAAGCAGCAAACACCCCAGAATAATCCGGTAAGTGGCGAAGACGGAAAAGCTGAACCGTTCTAAAAACCGCATCATGATGGCAATAGACCCCAGCGCGGAAACAAAGGCCAGTCCGGCGGCCATGAAGACATCCTGTGTCAATTCGGCATTGCCGGTTTCCATGACGTCTTTGCCCAGCAAAACGCCAGCGCCGGTGAGGGCGACGATCGAAAGCAGCAGGGAAAATCTGGCGCTTTCCGTGCGGGTAAACCCTAAAAAGCGCGCCGCCGTCATGGTCACGCCCGATCTGGAGGTTCCGGGAACCAGCGCAAAGCACTGGGCAATGCCGATCAGAAATGCGTCCATCATGGTCATTTCCTGTACCATTTTTGAGCGTTTTTCCCGCAGGTCAGCGACCCAGAGCAGAATACCGAATAAAATCGTCATCCACGCCATAATTTCCAGAGAACGCAGAAACTCAGGCTTGATCTGGTGCAGAATATACCCGGCAATCACAACGGGGATGGAGCCGATGATCAGCCGTAAAATCAGGGACATATTGCGCAGGAACAGCATTTCCACGATGTCCTTGTTAAAATAAAGCAAGACGGCGAATAGTGTGCCGACATGCACAGCCACGTCCATCATCAGGTTTTCGTTCCAGGCCTTTTCCGCGCTGCCATCACCCATCAGGTTATGAACCAGAACAAGGTGACCGGAGGAACTGACCGGCAGGAATTCGGTCAACCCCTGTACAACGGCCAGAATAACGAGTGTGAGAAACGGCATGGCAAGTATCGCAAGTCCTGTTGATTAAATTTGCCGACACATTATAGAATGATACGCAGTTTGACAAATGGATATAATCACTCATGACCTACCTTTT
>CAKZKV010000099.1 GCA_937124505.1 uncultured Alphaproteobacteria bacterium | reverse complement strand
ATATGACTTGCTCTCACCGTAATGTCCCTTTGATCGTTCCCTCCATGATGATCCCTAGGAGAAAAAGTTTCCGTTGAATGGACGAACCGTGATATCGAAGGGGATAATCTCCCCGCTTTTTCCATTGGATACGTTTGAGGAGGCAGCAGAGTGATCGATTCTGTGCTGTCGTGGGAAGGGAATAAGTATTCCCGCTTGCATTGCGTTACTGTCATAGTCATTCAATCCTGTAGAGTAAGCTTCAAAAGAAATGCCGCCCTGAGACGACGTGTCTTCTTTTTGCAAGCCCTGTTCCATCTCGGTGAATGTCTTTTCAAATTTAATAAACCAAAGGAAGTTTGCGGCTGAGCGCTCACGCACCTCTGTAAAAATCGGGTCGATCAACAAACTTGGAATATATTGTGCCAGGTAGTTTTTGCCGTAGGGCATTTCACCCAGCGCCTTGATCAGATCGACAACAACCAGCTGGGACATATCCTCATCTTCAAACTGGTGGCCTTTATAGTCGGACAGCATTTTCTGAATCAGTCCGTTGTCTGCGGTGCGGGAACGATCAGACAGAAACCAGTTTTCAAACGTTGCAAAGGCGGCCTGGCCATTGTTCAGGCTACGGAAATCAAGTGCCGCTTCTCGGCCAAACGTATGGGTCAGATCGCGCATGGAACCGCTTTCCAGATCACTCCACAGGGATGGCTCTCCGGCAAGTTCCAGTTCCCACGCACAACGCAGTAATGTGGTCACAATGTCGGCTTTTTGCGCCCGGTTCACAAAAACCGCATGATCCGGATACAACGCAACCGGCTGTAATAACGCGCCCTGATAATTCTGCCAGGCCTGACGCAAAGCGCAAACAGTCCCTTTCAGAAGTTCAATCTCGCTTAAGTGCGGCTGGTACAGGATAATATTTTCTTCGCGGTTATATTCCACATCCACAACCTGTGAACAGCAAATAAACCGGATGTTATTCACTTCGGAAAATTCCAGTAAAGACGAAGCAAAACGGCTTTGACGTAACAGGCGTTTAACTTTGATCATGCTGCTGGCCGGAAGATCATCCCCGTCCAGAAAGGCCAGATTCTCGTCAAACTGGAAAAGGATATCCAGAAGAGTGTCTTCTCTTTCCACTTCGGTTTTTTCATGAGAGCCAAACTCAAGATCCAGTTCTCTTAATAATTCTTCTTCCAGAATATCTTCGTCAACATCCATGAAGAAAAACGGATCATAAGCGATATATGTTGAGCGTACCGGCTGATACTCGCCAAGCGTATAGGCAACGTTCGGAACATAATTTCCGAAATCCGGTACTGGCTGGTTCATGTTGTTATCCCCTGTGCTACTCATCTTTTTTCTCCGTCAAACGCATCATGGACTTGATTGGTTAACGATCCCCTAACATCCTTGAATGATAAGGAAATTCCGTCTTTTCTTTATTATGCGGGCAAAGCGTTAAAGCTTTCCTAGCAAAGGCTGGGAAAAACATATTTTTTTGATTGTCATAAATATATGAGGTTATTCCACGAGCGGATCGAGGATTGGCATGTCTTCCACTTGTAAAATACGATCCGTCACATCAATCTGGCCGATTTTGTTGACCAGCAGACGACATTCAAACAGATTATTTTGAAACAGGATATGCGCCCCCACCTCATAGGCATGGCTGTCTTCATCCCATGCAATCAGGTAAGGCGGGCGAATCAGGGGATTCAACGCCTTTTTGATCGTCCCCGCCGGCTCTTCCCGCCATTTTAATTCATCATACATACTGACGATTTGCATGCGCCCGTCCTTTGCGCGCGTATTGCCAAAGAAAAACTGCACATAATGTGTAATGTCATGAATCGACAGCACCAGCGGCGCTTTCTGGTTAAACTTCAGAATGGTTCCCGCCTGCCAGTCAAGTGTGACGACCTGCTCCCCTTCTTTAAAAAACAAAACAACGGGTGATTTTGTGACATTTTCTTCCTTATGAACGTGAACACAGGTCCACCCCGGATAAAAATTGCAAGATCCCTGCAACACCCGGCAAAAGGACAGGTCTTTATAGCCAACAGGCAAATGCGATTCGAGTCGCGCCTGCAATTCCGCCTTTTCGCCTGTATCCTGAACCGGAAAGAATTTATCGCCCATGTGATTCTGTTTCCTGTAATTTTCAGGTTTCATAATAGCGCGGATAAGTCTGGGGGCAAGTGAGTGATTTTCTCATTCATAAAATAACGGATAAATTCATCAAAATTTTTTTTGAAAAAACCGGGGAGGAATTTTGAATTGTATAAAGTGCGTTTTTGGAAAAACGGATATGTTGACGGCTGGACATATTTTCAAGCCCCGCCTGTTTTAAGAGCAGATTCGATATGTGGTTAATTTCAGGGATAAAATTTAATCCCCGGTCTTCACACCCTCTAACAACAAAAACTTTTTTAAAAATATATCTTTTATTTTTATTTTTTGTCTGGTCGTATGGAGCCCATGACAAATGAAAAACCGATTTTAAAAGTCCTGCGTGATAAACAAATCTCACATGGAAAAGTTCCTTGGTGGATGATGCGACAGGCGGGGCGTTATTTACCTGAGTACCGGGAAATCAGGGCGCAGGCGGGAGGTTTTCTGGATCTGGTTTACAATCCGGAACAGGCCTGTGAAGTGACCTTGCAGCCCTTGCGCCGTTACGGCATGGACGCGGCGATCCTGTTTTCGGATATTCTGGTCATTCCGCACGCTCTGGGACAGGAGGTCGGATTTGTTCAGGGGGAAGGCCCGAAGCTGGGCGTACTGGATATTTCAAAATTAAATTATGCCAGATATCATCAAACCCTTGCGCCAGTCTATGAAACCGTCTCGCGGATTAAAGCCGGCATGGCAGAAGAAGGATTTGACCAGACAGCTTTAATCGGCTTTTGCGGCGCGCCGTGGACGGTGGCCTGCTACATGATTGAAGGCGGTGGATCAAAATCATTCGAAAAAGCCAGATACATGGCGTATCAGGAAGAAGAATCATTTTATGAACTGATGGATTTACTGGTGGAAGCCAGCACGCAATATTTGCTGGAGCAGATCAAGGCTGGGGCGGAAGTCATCCAGATTTTCGATTCCTGGGCAGGATTGCTGGATGAAGACGGGTTCAGGAAATTTGTCATTCGTCCGACCAGACAGATTATTCAAACGTTGAAAACAGAATACCCGGATATTCCGGTGATCGGTTTTTCAAGGGGCGCGGGGTCAATGTATCTGCCCTATGTACAGGAAACGGGCGTGGACGGGGTGAGCATTGATCCTTCGGTTTCCACAAGCTGGGCGGCACGGGTTTTACAGCCCTATTGTGTGGTACAGGGAAATCTTGATCCCGTTCGGTTACTGGCGGGCGGCGATTCCCTTGTGTTATGTGTTGAAAAAATCCTGTCTGATTTGCGGGAGGGGTCTTTCATTTTTAATCTGGGCCATGGTGTGATAAAAGAAACAAACCCTGAAACCATTACATTTTTAAAATCATTACTTTCTTAAGAAGAGAAACCTTATGAGTAAAACAGCTATCGTATTGTTAAATCTTGGCGGGCCGGACAGTAAAAATGCCGTGCGTCCATTTCTGATGAATTTCTTTATGGACAAAAATATTATCCGTGTACCCATCCCCTTTCGTTGCCTGATTGCGTGGAGCATTGCCAGAAAACGTTCCAGAGATGAGGCCAAGGCCAGTTATGATGAGATTGGTGGATTTTCACCCTTGTTGAAAAATACGAAAGTTCAGGCCGAAGCCCTGGAACAGGAAATAAGCGCCAGAGACAAATCTACGACTTATAAAGTGTTCGTCTGTATGCGCTACTGGCATCCGATGAGTGATCAGGTCGTACGTGAGGTTAGAGATTGGGGCGCGGATAACATTATTCTTCTGCCGCTTTACCCACAATATTCAACCACGACAACCAGATCGTCTTTGCAAGTCTGGCAAAAGGCCTGTCATATCGCTGATTATGAACGTCCGACAAAGTTAATTTGCTGCTATCCCTGGCAGGACGGATATGTGAAAGCCTCTGCTGAGAATATCCTGAAAGTTTACAAGGAAGCTGAAAGCACCGGACATAAACCCCGCATTCTTTTTTCCGCGCACGGCCTGCCGGAAAGTGTGATTAAAAGCGGCGATCCTTATCAGAGGCAATGTGAACAAACAGCCGAAAAAATTGTCGAAGAGA
>CAKZKV010000098.1 GCA_937124505.1 uncultured Alphaproteobacteria bacterium | reverse complement strand
AAAAAAATTGGAAATCGCGTTTTTTTGTTCTTCCGTTGTTACATTCAATAGCCAGAGCAATAGAAAGAAAGCCATCATGGCGGTCACGAAGTCGGCATAAGCAACTTTCCAGGCGCCACCATGATGACCGCCACCACCTTTTTTGATCTTCTTGATGATGATTGGTTGTACTTCTTCGCTGTCGTCGTTTTTTGCCATATCTTAAAATCTCAACCCGGCGGTGGCAGTTCGTTTAAATGATCTTCCAGTTCTTGGAATGTTGGCTGGACGTCATGCGGTAACATTTTGCGTGCAAACTCTACGGCGATCTGCGGCGCAGACCCTCCAAGGAAAGATAAGATTCCAACGCGGATACATTTATAGTAAAGCACTTTTGTATCGGCCTTGCTGGTCATGGCACCGGCAATCGGCCCGACCATCCCGTAGGCAAGCCACACACCAAGGAACGTTCCGACCAACGCCCCCCCGATCATTTTTCCGAGAACCTCCGGTGGCTCGGAAATAGAGGACATGGTTTTAATGACCCCCAGAACGGCGGCCACAATACCAAGTGCCGGGATGCCGTCCGCCATGGTTTGAACGGCGTGGCCGGGATGGTGTTCGTGGTGTTCGATTCCTTCGATCTCTTCATCCATCAAATCGCCGATTTCATGCGGATTGTCGTTGCCAAGAGAGATGATACGGAAATAGTCGCAGAAAAAGGTAATGACATGATGGTCGTGGGCAACGGTGGGGAAGCGGTTGAACATTTCGCTGTCATGCGGATTTTCAATGTGTGATTCCATTGCCAGCCAGCCTTTGGTGCGGGCCAGCTTGAAACAGGTGAACATAAAAGCCAGCAATTCAATGTAATCTGCCTTACTGTAGGCGGCGGGTTTCGCCAGAGCGCTGAAATAGCGCATGGTTCCCTTAATGGTTTCCATGCTGTTTGCCGTTAAAAAGGCCGCGACTGCACAGCCAAAAATAATCACAAATTCCCCCGGCATGGCGCCGAGAATCAGCATCAGGAGATGAGTGAAGTGCGTGAAATCAAAATGCATAGCGATCAAAAGACCGCCAAATGTACAGACAAAGACCAGAGCCAGGCCGACAAATTTCATATGTAAAAACCCAAATTCTTTGGTTTGGAAACAGATACTAAGCTTAAGTTAAAGATGCCTTATGCATCTTAATGATTTATTAAATTTACCTGATTTATTTTATCCCTGCTAGTCAAAGTGCCGGAAATCCCCTTTAAAAATCGCATTTGGGGACGAAGGTATGCTTTACTTAAAAGCAGATCGTATTATTATAAATAATAAATTAAATGATCGGAGATGTTACGTGACTATACCTTACTATGATTCAATCCAGCTTATTGAACGTCTGCACCGCCGTTTTCTTGACGTGCTAAAAGTAGAACTGGACCGTAAGGGCATTCAGGATATCAACAACGTTCAGGCAATGATTCTTTACAATATCGGGAATGAAGAGATGACGGTTGGGGAATTGACCTTGCGCGGATACTATCTCGGCTCTAACGTTTCCTATAATGTTAAGAAAATGGTGGAGAACGAGAATCTGGAGCAGGAACGTTCCGTTCATGACAAACGCTCCATCCGGGTCAAGCTGGCGGATAAGGGTATGGAAATTCGTAAGATGATTGATGAGATGTTTGAGCGCCATAAGGAAAAAATCGGAGAGACGGCGCTTACACCGGAACTATTCGTAGATATGAACAAAACACTGGGGCTTCTGGAGCGCTTCTGGGAACACCAGACACAATTTACCGGCCTGTCCAGTCTGGATGATTATTAGAGCTTTCATCGTTTGATTGGGGTGCGTTACTTCGTCACTCACATACCTTTTGTACGCTTCGATCCTCGTGCCTGCCTCAAAATAAACGCTGTTTGCTCTGCTTTTAATCCAGATTGAGCATCCCTAAAAAGCCGCATGTCCCGTTTGTCCCCGACCGAGGATCAGGGCGTGAATGTCGTCCGTTCCTTCATAGGTAATCACAGCTTCCAGATTCATCATGTGACGGATCACATGATATTCGTCGGCAATGCCGTTGCCGCCCAGCATATCGCGGGCTGTGCGGGCGATTTCAAGGGCTTTGCGGCAATTGTTGCGTTTCAGGAGCGATATCCCGTTCAACGGCGGGTCAGTGACCTGATCTGACCCGCTCTGCACATCTGATTTATCCATAAGTTGTCCGAGGCGGTGACAGGAGAGAAGGCCCAGTGTAATTTCTGTTTGCATATCTGCGAGTTTTTTCTGCACCAGTTGCTGCGCCGCAAGTGGCTTGCCAAAAATCTTGCGATCTAGCACATAATCCCGCGCGCGCAGCCAGCAATCTTCCGCAGCCCCGAGGACGCCCCAGCTAATGCCGTATCTTGCGGAATTCAGACAGGTGAAGGGGCCGCGCATGCTGTTGATGTTCAGTTTGTTTTCTTCCGGTACAAACACATCATCCATAGCAATCCCCCCCGTGACAGAGGCGCGCAGGGAGAACTTGCCTTCGATTTTAGGGGCGCTTAGCCCTTCCATACCTTTTTCAAGGATAACCCCGGCGATTTTATCAT
This sequence comes from uncultured Alphaproteobacteria bacterium, assembly GCA_937124505.1. Classification (GTDB taxonomy): domain Bacteria; phylum Pseudomonadota; class Alphaproteobacteria; order Micavibrionales; family Micavibrionaceae; genus JACKIP01. The sequence goes on along the minus strand of CAKZKV010000098.1, from coordinate 4,890 downwards.
CTTCCGTTCTGGCCCACACGACAAAGACATCGGCAATCGGGGAATTTGTAATCCATTGCTTGGCGCCGGAGAGCCTGTAACCGCCCTCAACTTTTTTGAGACGTGTTTTCATGGAGTTCGGATCGGAGCCGCCGTCCGGTTCAGTCAGGCCAAAACAGCCAATCAGGTCGCCGCTGGCAAGTTTCGGCAAGTATTTCTCTTTCTGTTCGTCACTGCCAAATTTGTAAATGGGTTTCATCACGAGGGATGATTGCACCGAATAACAGGAACGATAGGCCGAATCAACGCGCTCCAGTTCGCGGGCGATCAGGCCTGCGGCCACATTGCCCAGACCCGCGCAGTCATATCCGTCTATGGTCGGGCCAAGCAGGCCAAGTGCGCCCATTTCTTTCATGATCTGCGGATCAAAAGTTTCGCGTCGGTTGGCTTCTACAATGCCGGGAAGAAGGATATTTTTTGCAAAATCCCGCGCAGTTTTTTCAACCATGCGGTCTTCTTCATTCAGGAGATCGTCTAAATGAAGCGGGTCTTGCCAGTCGGGAGAGAGTGAATCCATAACCAGATTATAGCACAAAAAATCTTAAGAAACGTATCGCGCAATGCAGGCAATGCCGCCAATCAGCAGCAGGAAAAACGTTCCGCCTGCGCCGATAAAACGGTAGAGGGAGGTGCCTGGGGAAATATAAAGGCCGTAGGCATGAATGGCGCGTGCAGAAACGAGAATGATGCCGTAAGTATGTAGCATCCATACATGCAGGCCGTTGATCTCCATGATGGCCATCATAATCAGCAGCATGGGAACATATTCAATGAAATTGCCATGCATACGCATGCGTTGCATCATGTCTTGCTTCCCGCCGTTACCCAGACCGACTTTATGCATCAGACGTCCCCTTATGACAAAAATAGAGAGCGCCAGCAACATGAATGCCAGAATGCCTGCATATAAAGAGGTAATATAAGGGGATTCCATATGTATGGCCTTTTTTAGGTAAGGTTATTTACAATAATTTTAGCATAAAAACAGCCTCGGATGAAAGCAAATGGTCAGAATCGCTGGCCGCGGAAACCGTTATTTCTCCATTTTGTAGTTTTGCAGAGGAATGTAGTAAGCGTCCGAGTATTTATGTGCAAGGTCTTTCATACGTCCATCGTCGATCATTCTGCGCAGGGCGATGGCAATCATGTCTTTCAGACCGTATTCGCCGCGTTTCACACTAAAATAAGACCCGTACACAAAAACAGGTGGAGCGTCCGGCACGATTTTAAGAACGTCCGGGTTTTCCTTTGCCAGCACATTGTAAAAAGTCTCATCAAGGAAAATAACGTCAGACTTTTTCGATACAACGGACATAAACATATCGCCGACATTTGCCATTTGCGGCAGGGTTTCTATGCGCGCCTGCGGGAATTTGCTTTTCGCCATGGTAAAGCCGACATCGCCGTCAATCGCGGGGATGCCGATATCCGGCTGATTAATGCGATCAAGGTTACCATCAAAACGGTTATCGTCACGGCGCACATACGCCATCAGGGTTTGATAAATCACTGGCCCGATCATTGTGGAGTTTTTAATGCGTCCGGGGTCCGGCCAGACCTGGCTACAGAAAACATCGTAGCGCCCTGTATTCAGACCCTCAATATAATTCCCCCATCCGGCTTCTTCCGCCCATGTAATCTTGAGATCAAGCTCTTTCCCTATTTCTTCCCATATTTCAACATTAAGTCCTGATATGTCGCCAGTATTCGGATCAATGACCAGTGAGGGAGGAGACGGGGCATAGCCGCATTTGATCTCCCCTGACTGGAGAACACGATTTAACGCTGCTTCCTGTGCCGTAGCGGGAAGTGCGATCAACAGGAGAAGCAGGAAAAACAATGGATATTTCATCTGGAACCTATTTTTTTCTGTGATTAAGAATAGTATCATCTTCTTTAGCATGACACGAATAAGAGGCAAGCTGAAATGACGGAGCCGCTGCGGGGCAGAGACATTATTTTTGAATTCTATTCCATGGGCGCGTATGTGAAGGTCTCTGCCATGGATGTCAGGACATTGACCGAGATTTCCATACAGGGCGCAGCGGGCGCATCGGAGGCAATGCTTAAAAAAAATGCGATGAAACGGCTGGAATATGTTTTGCGAAAGAAGGGATTGATTTCGTAAGGCCAAACCGCCTATATTACCGCCATGACAGAAAAGGTTGCAATTGCGTCAGACCATGCAGGTCTTCCCCTAAAGACAGTTCTAAAAGAAATGCGTTCGGATATTGAATGGATTGATCTTGGAACCCATACGCCGGACTCAGTCGATTATCCTGATTATGCATCTGCCCTGGCGGATTGTATCGGCAAAGGAGAGGCCAAAAGAGGCGTTTTGATCTGTGGAACCGGAATCGGAATTTCTATGGCCGCCAATCGTCATAAGCATATCCGGGCCGGGGTTTGCCATGATGTCACAACGGCGCGTCTGACCCGTCTTGATAATGATGCCAACGTGATGTGCATCGGGGCGCGGATTATCGGTCTGAATGTCGCGCTGGATTGTCTGGAAGCGTTTTTGAAAACGGACTTTGCGGGCGACCAGCCGGATGGCGAGAGGCATAAAAACAGGGTCGGGAAATTTAGTTAAGAGCATAAGAGGAAAGGACAACAACAATGAGCGCGGAACGACAAATGAATAACATGACACATGTTAATTTCTGGACAGCCAGTTTGCAGGACAGTGATCCGGCGATTTATGAGGCCATTCAGAAGGAGTTAAACAGACAGCAGAATTCCATTGAACTGATCCCGTCCGAGAATATTGTCTCCCGCGCTGTTTTGGAGGCGCAAGGCTCCATCATGACCAACAAGTATGCGGAAGGTTATCCGGGAAAACGCTATTATGCCGGGTGCGAGTTTGTCGATATTGCTGAAAAACTGGCCATTGAAAGAGCTTGTGAACTGTTTGACTGCAAATTTGCCAACGTCCAGCCAAATTCAGGGTCACAGGCAAATCAGGCGGTTTATTTCGCATTATTACAGCCGGGTGACAAAATCGTCGGCATGCGTCTGGATCACGGCGGACACCTGACGCATGGCTCTCCGGTTAATCAGTCTGGAAAGTGGTTTGACTTTGCGGCCTATGGGGTGAGTGATGACGATCAGCAGATTGATTTTGATCAGGTGCGCAAGATTTGTCATGAGCATCAACCGAAAATGCTGGTGTGCGGGGCATCGGCCTATTCCCGCAAAATCGACTGGGCGAAATTCCGTGAAATTGCCGATGAAGTTGGCGCTTATTTGCTAATTGATATGGCGCATTATGCCGGTCTGGTGGCCGGGGGCGTTTATCCATCACCCATTCCGCATGCTCATGTTTCCACGACGACAACGCACAAGACCTTGCGCGGCCCGCGCGGCGGGATGATCCTGACGAATGATGAAGAGATTGCAAAGAAAGTTAATAAGGCAGTCTTTCCGGGTATTCAGGGCGGGCCATTGATGCATGTGATTGCGGCCAAGGCCGTGGCCTTCGGGGAGGCTCTCAAGCCGGAATTCAAGGCGTACTCTGCGCAGGTCGTGAAAAACGCGCAGGCGCTGGCAGCTTCACTGCAGGCGGAAGGCTACAAAATCGTGTCCGGTGGAACGGACAGCCATGTGATGCTGGTTGATCTGCGCGGCAAGCCATATAACGGCAAGCAGGCGGATAAATCCATGGACCGTGCCGGTCTGACCTGTAACAAGAACACCGTGCCGAATGATCCGGAAGGGCCGTTCACAACATCAGGTATTCGTCTGGGAACGCCTGCGCCGACCACCCGTGGATTTGGCGAAGCGGAATTCACCGAAGTCGGAAAAATGATTGCAACTGTTCTCAATGCTCTGGAAAAGGCGAATGATCCGAATGAAAATTCGGCGATAGAAGCGCAGGTTCTGGAAGAGGTGAAAGCGCTTTGCGCTCGGTTCCCGATTTATCGTTAAATAAGGCTTATGATTGAGATGAAGCCATTACCGTCTCAGAATTTTCCTGAAATAGAGGTACGGGATTATTTTGATGTGCAGACATCTTCAGCCGTGGCGGTCATCGGCATCAACTCGCGCCCTGATATTGCCTTTCAGGTAGGGAACAGGGACGATATCCGTAACGTAGAGCTTTTTGAGATTAATGGCCCTGGTTTTGTCGAAGAGCTTGCTGATTTTCTGGCGGAAGAAGAGCTTTTGTCGAGGGTGTCCATCGAAGACCCGGAGCAGGGGTGGGATATTTTGTTCCTCTCAAAAGAAGGGGAGAACATCTGTGCCGGTTTTGAATTCGGTTGGGTATATGTAACGGAGTTGTATGAAAATAACACGCTAGAGGATTTGAGCTCTGTCTTTCACATCAGTGTTGCTCCTGCCCCGTATGAAGAGGATCCGGATGTGGAAGAAGGCATAGATGACGATGATCTGGAGCCTCTGGAAAAAGTGCCCTTTGCAGACCTTGACCGCGACACCCAAAGGGCGCTGTTCAAGGTAGCTTTTATACAGGAATTCAGGAACGGTGAAACGGCGGGGATTGGCGCATTTTTTGAGGATCGGTCCCATGCTTTTTTCCCGTCGGGAAATGACGGATCTTTGCTTCAGCAACCGCTTGATTTTTAAACAGAAGGAAAACAACCATGCATTGCCCATTTTGCGGACATGAAGAATCTCAGGTCAAAGACAGCCGCCCTGCGGATGAAGGGGCGGCCATTCGGCGGCGGCGGGCCTGTGTGTCTTGTGGGGCACGCTTTACGACACTGGAACGCGTACAATTGCGTGACCTTATTGTCGTCAAAACAGACGGTCGAAAAGAAGCATTTAACCGGGAAAAGATCATTCGTGCCATGACAACGGCCTTGCGCAAGCGTCCTGTAAACGAGCAGAAGA
>CAKZKV010000097.1 GCA_937124505.1 uncultured Alphaproteobacteria bacterium | reverse complement strand
CGCCGGTTTGAACAGGCCGTCAATCTGCACGTCTCCCATACGGCTAAGATTCATATCGAAAATGAACCGGGTCTGTTTTTTGCTGTCTTCTGTCTCCGACGGTGCCTCATCCTGTTTGTAATAAACGGTAATGTTTTGCAGGCCCTGACCGCTATGAAACGGAAAAACCATCCCGCGCCAGTCATTTGGCAAGGACTCGCTTGTGACGCGGTTGAGTGACGCGCCATCCGCGCCAAGACGGTTGATTAAATCGTTGCGACCAATCCGGCGCAGCAGGTCTGCGGGTTTTTCCCCGATCCATGCACTCATGTCCCCGCCTTTGACCGCGGCAAGGAATAGCAGCAGGGCCGGTGGAATACTCGCCGGTGTGCGGGCGGAGGGGATGATTTGTAAAAGCTGTCCGGCAAGTGTGGGATTTGTCTGTTGTAACACTTCCAGAACTTCATTCAGGGCGGGCCAGAGAGACATCTGGAACAAGCTTTCGGCTTTGGCGGGGAGCGGCAGGGAGGATTGTGTCGCTGTGACGTTTGTTGTCGTGGCCGCCGCCAGTTCCGTAACGGGAAAGGACAGGGTGGCGCCAAGGGGCAGGCTGACGTTCTGGAGGGTAAAAAACTGCGGCGCTGTTTCGGCGCTATAGAATTGCAAGGAGATGACGGGCTGGCCTTGCGCCGTCTGACCGATCACCGTTGCCGGAAGCTGCGCCGGTCCTGCAAGAGGAGACAGAAACGCCGGGGGCTGTTGTTGCAGGGCTTGTGTTAATCTCAGCGGTGTCGATGGGTTAAACAGCGGCGGTGTTAATTGTATCTGTGACGGGGTGGTGGCAAGAGGTTGAGAAGGAGAGGGGGGGGATGAGGCGTATGAGGAGAGCGTTGTTTTAATCAGGCCCGTCGTGGCGGGCTGGCCTGAAGAAAAGACGTTCAGAAAAGAGGATGCCGGGAGGTGTCCTTCACCGTTCAGAACTGTTGTGAGTGAGGGCGGAGAGAATGTGGTGGGAGTCACTGTATTCAGGATTGGCAGAGAGGGAGGGGGCGTCACAGGTGAGATCATCAGTGCCGTTGGTGCAGCAGGCTGGGATGCTGCTAAAATTGGAGACAGGGCGGGAAGAGAGGGCGTTGCGGTTAATGTTGGAGGTAAAGGCGCGATTTGTATATTGGGCAATAAGGACGGCGGCAGAGGTGTGATCCGCACGGTCTGTCCGGCTTGTAAGGGTGGCAGGGGCTGAGGATTTCCTTGTGGCGGTGTCCCCGAAGGTGATTGATATGTGCCGGGGGGCAGAGGGCGTGACGTGTTCAGGTTGACCTGATCGGTTTGAGGTGGAAGCGGAGGCGGGGGGAGCGGGCGCAATGTCGCGGTCTGCTGTTTGCTGTCCGGCGGCGGAAGTTTGATCTCAACAGGTGTTCCGCGTTCAGGCAAGGCGCGTTCTTTTGGTAACTGGACTTCGATGTCTCCTTTTTCTGTGCGGACGGTCAGGCGGTTCGTTTTCGGGTCACTTTGGATCACGCGACCTTCGATGCGTTGGGAGGGGGAGGGTCTGGACTGCTCCGTTTTCAGTTCTTCTGAAAGGCTGATGATCTTGACATTGCTGCTATTACTCCGCTGTGATGTCTCACCTGACACCATTTCTCCGGGGCTTTTCGGTGCGGTGGGAAACGAATTGAACGGCGTGTCGGACATGGCTTATCTTAACCTATAATCTTTTACAGCTGAACTTAAAGTTATTGATGTAGTGGGTGGAGGGGTGGATTCCAAAACGTTCACGCGATGATCGCCATGATAACGCAAAGGACGCCATGTGTTTTGTCATTTCAGCGATAGCGAGAAATCTCCTGATTGTTTGAGAGATTTCTCCTTCCGCTGGTCGTCGAAATGACAGAGGACTTTGCGGTTCGTGTCATTTTCTTTGCGCTCTTTGCGTGAGTGATAAAAACAATGCCCCCTCACCAGGAAAACAAGCCATTCGCTTATGGCTCATGGTGTTTTCCGTCCTCTCCCCGGTGGGGCGAGGAGATACCAACGGGCCTTAAACAGGCATAATGAAAAATTGAGGAGGATAAGGCCCTATCCTTTGGCGGCGGAGGCCGTTTTTCTGGCGTTTTGAAGGATATGCAGCGTTTTGGCGGCAATTTTTTCCATGTCTTCCGAGGCATCCGCGTTTGGGGAGCGGGTCAGGATCGGGGTTTGATGGCGGATCGAATCCTTTACTTTCGGATCGGCGCGGACAATTCCGGCCAGTTGCGGCGAGAGTTTCAAAAAGTTTTCACAGGCTTTCAGAAGCGTTTTGTAAGTCCGCTCCCCTTCCGCCGGGCTGCTGGCAATATTGGCGACGATGCTGACGTTTTTTGACACGCCCGCCGCATTTCCCAGCTTTATAAACGCATAAGCGTCGGTCAGAGAAGTCGGCTCATCCGTCGTTATAAGTAAAGTATGGATAGCAGTAGCAGAGAACATCCGCACGGTGCGGTCAACACCGGCACCAAGGTCAACGATAACAATATCATATTTATCCGATACCTCCATAAGCTGGTCACGCAACATCGCCAGCCTCTGGCTGGGCAGGGCGGAGAGGGAGGCCTGTCCGCTGCGCCCGGCGATAATGTCAAAGCCGCCATCTTCGTAAGTCTGGATCACTTTATCAATGCTCAGTCGGCCTCGAATGACGTCGTTCAGGTCGCGGCGCGGCATCAGCCCCAATTGCACGTCCACGTTGGCCAGCCCCAGATCTCCGTCAAACAGCAGAACTTTTTTGCCGGCCTTGGCCAGGGCGTGTGAGAGGGTAATGGAAAACCATGTTTTGCCGACACCGCCTTTTCCGCTGGCCACGGCGATAATATTCTTTGACCGGCGAAAGACGGGTGCGCCAGTTTTTGTTTCGTTTTCATTTCCTGTTGATGTGACCGAATCAGTCATGATGCTTTCCATTTTCTCTGCTTTTTCCAGTCCTGTCGAGAGGATATTAACCCTTTATTTACCTTTTCACACTCTGCATCAGCAAATTTGTGAGTCGTTCGGGCGTGATAGGCAATAATCCGTCTGCAACTTTCGGGCTGTGGGACGCATCTGCAAAAGACAGGCCACCCTGATGCGCGGCTTCCAGCAATCCCCCCAGACGGCGTGCAATATCCAGACGGCTCGGCAGCATCCACTTCGCGCCAAGCGTGGCAAAAATACGCGCAACTTCGCCGGATTCTGCTGCGTCTCCGCCTGCGGGCATGACCAGCACAGGCTCAATATTGCCGATTGCCAGCATTTTGGCGGTACGCTTCATGTCATCCGGGTCGAACGGGTTCATCCCGGCGGTATCAATCAGGATCTGGTCGACGTTATAATTCTCGGCCTCCAGCAAAGCGACTTTTAATTCCTCCCTTGTTTCCGCCTCCAGAAGGGGCGCTTTCAGGATTTTTGTAAAGGATTCAAGCTGTTCCACGCCCCCGGCCCGAACGGTATCAGTTGTAATCACGACGACTTTCAGGCCGTTCATCACGTTTCTCGCCGCCAGCTTCGCGGTCGCCAGCGTTTTTCCGGCGCCGGGCGGGCCGATCAGCATGATGGGTTTTTTATAGGCTTTCAGCGGCAACGGGCGATAGCCGAAAATATGCTCCAGAGCGGCGATCATGGCGGTCTTGGGATCACCGGCACCGACAACCGTGGCGCAGGAGATAATGTGATCCATCACGTCTTCAGGGACGCCATGGCGCAGGAGAACGTCTGTCAAATGCTCGACAATCACGTCTTCCTCGTCATTGCCGTCTTCATGCAGCCAGTCTTCGGCATCGCCTTCGTCTTCTTCAAGATTCATTGGTTCCGGCAGATCATCATAGACATCCAGTTGTTGCTCAATAGCGGCGGTCAGGCGCACGCCGCCACCTTTTTCTTCCCTGGTGCCGATAATCACGGCATCCTCTCCCAATGTCTCCTTGACCAGTTGCATGGCTTCTTTCATGGTATCTGCGTAAAACGACTTGAGCCGCATAACATTAGTTTCCGAATCTTTTTATATTACCATAGTAAAATAGACAGTGCGCGGGCTTTGATCAACGGGGTTTCTTGAAAGTCTCTGAGATGGGCAGTTTTTCCAGAAACTCCTCAGAAGAAAAATCAACGTCCGCACCAACAACTTTCAGGCGGAGGGTCTGGTCGGGGCCGATGACGTAGGTTTCGGGATAGCGGATTGTCTGGAACAGATCATAGGCAATTTCCTGCCGCGGGTCCCAGCCGATGATAACGTTATCAAGGCTTGGTGCTTCATCAAGCTTTTCAAGGAACCGGTTGATGTTGCTTTTTGTTTTATCGACGGACAGAGCGATGATGACGATGTCCTCCGGGTTCTGTTTTGCGAGATCCAGCAGTTTGGGAAATTCGACAAGGCAGGGCGCACACCATGACGCCCAGAAATTGAGGAGGACGGTTTTGCCTTCATATTCCGTGATTTTGTGTTCCATATTCCGGATTGTGGTGAAGGTAAAATAGGGGATGGGCGGGAACGCATCCGTCTGCGTTACGGCTTTCGTTGGTGTTTTTTGAGAATCAGGTCTTTGCGGCTGATTCAGAAACCATGTCAGCCCCAGAATAACAAATGAAACAACAATTAAAAACAGGAGGTTAAGGCGCATATCTCTTCCTGTTTTGTAATATCAGGGCGGGAGCGGCGATCAGGATGAGTTCAAGGATGCAAAAGACGCCAAGGCCGAGTGCTATCCCGCTGATAAATCCGTAAGAATGCAACCCGACATTCAATAAATTCACGCCAAACCACGCGATGGCGACCACGACGATGAGGAAAGCGTTAGCGACCAGAAAGCCAAGATCTTTTAACTGACCGGCAATTTTACCGTGGATGCTCCAGACCAGCCACAGGACGATCAACAGCGCACCGTTTTCTTTCGGGTCCCAGCCCCAGAAGCGGCCCCAGGACTGATCCGCCCAGATCCCTCCCAGAATGGTTCCTACGGCGGTCAATAGCAGGGAAATCAGCGCCATTTTTAAAATAAGGGCCCCGATATTG
>CAKZKV010000096.1 GCA_937124505.1 uncultured Alphaproteobacteria bacterium | reverse complement strand
TCTTCAATGGAATAGCCGCGGTGCATCAGGATTCCTTCTTCCCCGTCAATATAGGTGATGCGGGATTTACAACTGCCTGTGGCGGTAAAACTGGGGTCAAAGGTGAAATGTCCCGTTTCGGCATACAGCTTTCGAATGTCGATAACGCTCGGCCCGATGGTGCCGTCACGTACCGGAAGTTGCCAGCTTTCGCCGGTTTGATCATTGGTCAGGGTGAATGTTTTGTCTGTCTCTGGCATGGGGAATCCAATTCAATTGAGGGTTAAGAAATACTGCCTATATGCTACGCAGCAAAATTTAATAACCCTTTAAAAATAGGGCGGTTTTGAAAACTTATCAATGCCGTAAAATAAATCGGTTCTCAGAGTTTAAGGAAATCAATGTTTGTCTGTTTATCCAGGGCTATCCAAATCAAGCGATTGCAGGTTTTCTATTCTGGAGCGATCAGAAGGATGGAAAAAAGAAGCCTTGCCTGAACCGTGATTAATCCTGGCGCTCAATACGTTGATAGCGCCTTTTGTTGAGCCTGACATCTTTGCCCCTTCTGTATCTGCTGAAAGTTCTTTATTATGATTGATATAGGAAAAAAGTGCCAATGTTCCTGCCGTTGCCAATGTGTTGGCAAGAGACGGAGATATAAGGCTTATCGTACACATAGCTGAGGTCAGACCGAAACAATATCCGTATAAGAAAGTATCTCTTGCTTTAATATGTGCCATTTCATGTGCGGTGACGCTCAGGACATCTTCCAGGGAAGTTGTTCCATGTTCTTTGAATTTTTCTGAACAAATTACCAGAGTATTGTGCCTCATATACGCCAGATTGCCGCTTTCATCTGATAATAGAAGTTCGGGATGCACCATATGACTTTTATCGCTTAACTCTTGTGTACCTTTTTTAAAATCTTGAAAGGAAAAAAGAAGGCCACCAAAGCTATCATCATTTTCTGAAAACTTCCTATTATGTGTGAACCTTCTGAATTCAATATCTTTTTGGCCAACTTTTCTAAAAAGCCAGGAAAAGACAGTGGCCGCCGCAAATGCCGTTGCTGCTATGCCCGGTGTATTGGAAAGGGCTGTTGCAACGCCAAGCGCGCCCATTGCCGCTGTTGCGAAGGCGACCTTTGCTCTATGCTTATTAGGGGGCAAAAAACTCATTGATGATTTATATTGCCGTTAAGTGCAATATGTCAAATTTTGTGTCGAGAGCTTATCGTGTTGCAATGTGCAGCCGCTTACAGCAGATGTCTTTTCCCAGAATCTCCGCCACATTGAAAATCGTTGGCGAGGAGGTCGTGCCTGTGAGAGCGACGCGCAGGGGCATGCCGACCTTGCCAAGTTTGCCGCCTTCATGCTCGTTTGCAATCGCCATACAGGTTTCCTTGATTTTTTCGGCTGTAAAATCATCCAGAGTTTCAAAGGCCTGAAGCAGATGTCCCAGAATCTCTTTTCCGTCATCAATGTTCTTCTGGCCTTTCTCGTCAAACGTAAAAGGCGGTGATTTGATATAAAACAGAGATTCCTGAACCAGGTCATGAACCGTTTTGGCTCTCTCCCGCAACTCTCCGAGACCGGCTTTAATCCATGTTAAAGATTGTGTGGGAATATCTTCGCCATATTCCTTGCGGTATCTGGATTGAAGCTTTTGCAAAAGATCATCGTCGCTGACGTGCTGCATGTAATGGGCATTCAGGCTGTCCAGTTTTTGATAATCAAAGCGTCCGGCGGATTTATTGACGCCGCTTAAATCAAACCATTCGAGGGCTTGTTGATCGGAAATGATTTCATCGTCGCCGTGACTCCATCCAAGGCGAAGGAGATAATTTTTCAGAGCTTCGGGCAGGTATCCCATCTCCCGGAATTCCTCGACGCTGGCCGCGCCATGACGTTTGGAAAGTTTCGCCCCGTCTGGCCCCAATATCAGAGGCAGGTGGGCATAGACCGGCTGTTTCCAGCCCAGCGCATCATAAATCACATTCTGGCGGAAAACGTTATTCAGGTGATCGTCGCCGCGGATGACATGC
>CAKZKV010000095.1 GCA_937124505.1 uncultured Alphaproteobacteria bacterium | reverse complement strand
GCTCCTGCTTTCCGAAAGATACATTGGCCCTGACACAGATTGGTCGCGACTATAATGCTCCACAAACACTGGTTGAAAAAGTCGTTGATGTGAACAAGAACCGCCAGAAACAAATGGCTGAACGTGTGATCAATGCATGCGGCGGTGATGTAAATGGCAAAAGAATAGGCATCCTTGGGGTGTCCTTTAAGCCAAATACGGATGATGTGCGGGATGCGCCTAGCCTGGTTATTATTCCGGAACTGCAATTGGCAGGTGCGCATGTCGCGGCTTATGATCCCGTTGCAATGGAAGAAGCGCAAAAACAGCTTGAGAATGTTGAATGGTGCAATGATTCATATGATGTCGCCGAAGGCGCGGACGCACTGGTCATCGTGACGGAATGGAATGAATTCCGCGCGTTGAACCTCAGCCGTCTTGCGGAAGTGGTTGCAGCAAAGCGCATCATTGATCTTCGTAATATTTATAAAAGAGATGAAATGGAAGAGCTTGATTTCCATTATGTGTCGATTGGCAAGCCGGACGTTTTGCCAAAGGCTGAGCAATTGAAACAGGTTAAATCGGCCTGAGCCGTGCAGCCTGTTACAATCACAGCGCCTGCGAAAATCAATCTCTATCTGCATGTGACGAGCCGTCGGTCGGACGGCTATCACGAACTCGACTCGCTTGTGACGTTTTGTGATCTGGTGGATAAAATCACGATCTCTCCTGCGGCAGATTTTTCTTTTTCCTGCATGGGGCCTTTTTCAAACTCTATAAATCGGCAAGACAATTTGTGCATTCGTGCGGCCAAATTTTTCTCTGAAAGAAATGGCGTCAATTTATGCTGCGATATTCATCTTGAAAAAAACATTCCTGTTGCGGCGGGGCTTGGGGGAGGATCTGCGGATGCTGCGGCTGTATTAAGAGCGCTGGAAAACTTCTATGATGTACAGGTTGACGCAGATATGACGGACATGGCGCATTATTTAGGCGCGGATGTTCCTGTTTGTTACGGGCAGTCCTCTGCCGTGATGAGAGGGATCGGGGAAATTTGTCAAAACATTACTCTTCCAGATTTTTGGCTGGTTTTGGTTAATCCTGGAAAACCATGCGATACCGGAGCAGTTTTTCAGGGGTTCTCTGGCGAATATGCTGTGATTTTAGAGGCGCGGGAACATATTCAAAGTATTTCTGGCTTAAATCAGGTGTTGCAAGACACAACAAACCAATTACAGCCAAGTGCAGAAACGATTGTACCGGATATTAAGACGATTATAGAGGAGCTTTCCCGGCAGAAGGAAGTTCTTGTGGCTCGTTTGAGCGGGTCCGGGGCAACGTGCTTTGCTGTTTTTGAAGATCGGGATGCGGCATTAAGTGCAGCGGAAAAGATGAAGCAAAAATTCCCTGCATACTGGGTTAGCGTGAACGCAAATTGCTAATGGTTATTCCCCGGAACCCAATTCAATATAGGATGTATTTCGCAGGTTTTTTGTTAGCATATGCACCAGAAGCTCTTCGGAGGGCTCTCCATTGACAGGGATATTGTTGCGGGCCTGATAAAGACGAATGGCGTCTTCCGTCAAGGGGCTTTTCAGGCCATCTGCCGGGCCGGGGA
>CAKZKV010000094.1 GCA_937124505.1 uncultured Alphaproteobacteria bacterium | reverse complement strand
GACACGAGCTGACGACAGCCATGCAGCACCTGTCACTGATCCAGCCGAACTGAAGTAAACCATCTCTGGTAAACGCGATCAGGATGTCAAGTGTAGGTAAGGTTCTTCGCGTTGCATCGAATTAAACAACATGCTCCACCGCTTGTGCGGGTCCCCGTCAATTCCTTTGAGTTTTAATCTTGCGACCGTACTCCCCAGGCGGTGCGCTTAATGCGTTAGCTGCGACACCGAAGAGCAAGCTCCCCGACGACTAGCGCACATCGTTTACGGCGTGGACTACCAGGGTATCTAATCCTGTTTGCTCCCCACGCTTTCGTATCTCAGCGTCAGTATCTGTCCAGCAAGGCGCCTACGCCACTGGTGTTCCTCCGAATATCTGCGAATTTCACCTCTACACTCGGAATTCCCCTTGCCTCTCCAGAACTCTAGAATGGAAGTTTCAAAAGCAGTTCCGGGGTTAAGCCCCGGGATTTCACTTCTGACTTTCCATTCCGCCTACATACGCTTTACGCCCAGTGATTCCGAACAACGCTCGCCCCATACGTATTACCGCGGCTGCTGGCACGAATTTAGCCGGGGCTTCTTCTGATGTTACTGTCATTATCCTCACATCTGAAAGAGCTTTACAACCCTAAGGCCTTCTTCACTCACGCGGCATGGCTGGATCAGGCTTGCGCCCATTGTCCAATATTCCTAACTGCTGCCTCCCGTAGGAGTCTGGTCCGTGTCTCAGTACCAGTGTGGCTGATCATCCTCTCAAATCAGCTATAGATCGTCGACTTGGTAGGCTTTTACCCCACCAACTATCTAATCTAACGCGGGCTGATCTCTTGGCGATAAATCTTTGATCCGAAGATATTATGCGGTATTAGCGTTCGTTTCCAAACGTTATTCCGCACCAAGAGGCACATTCCCACGCGTTACTCACCCGTGCGCCGCTAACCCGAAGGTTCGCTCGACTTGCATGTTTTAGGCCTGCCGCCAGCGTTCGTTCTGAGCCAGGATCAAACTCTCAAGTTTGATCTCATCTCAAAAAATCACTCGTTTTTGTTCCGTTACTGCTTGCGCGGCAAGCCGCTCAAGTGACCCGGAACAGAATTGAAGTATCCTAAGACACTTCATAAACTGAGTAACTCAGAGAAGTGCAAAGGACCTGCTGTATATGCGTCATAGTAATGATACATAAAACAGACAGATCATAATATATTAAGTGTACTCAACATATATGACTTTACCGTCTATGTATCTTTTCTATTCAAATCTACGATGTTCAATAACCTTTTCTCCCCTACGCAAGAGCGCAAAAAAGAGGAACATATGAAAACTTTCATACGACCTTTTAAAATCTAGTGCTTTTGGAAAGCTTGGAGAAGCTATCTTAATCAGCACTTGGTGTCAAGAAGTTTTTTAAAGTTTTTCACAACCTCGTAACGTCCCGAGATGCGTTTTATATGCACAACCAACTCCCCTGTCAAACCCTTTTTTTAAACTTTTTTTAATTTTTTTCATTTTTACTTTTCAGAGCAAGGAAACCAACGTTTTTTAGCATAAAAAAAATAGGAACACATAAAACATTACAAATTTTATACTGCTTAATATGCGTGTAAATTTAGTACATTTCATAAATCAGGCCAGTAATTTTTATCGAAAAAAGAATATTGAAGACTTGCGCCTGAAAAGCACACCTTTTATGATATCTTTTACAAAAACAAGGAACAGAGAATACTTACATGTCAAATGCCCTTAAAAATATTGATACGTCAAAAAAATACAGATTGATTACACGTAGCGACATGGACGGCCTCGTCTGTGCGGTCCTGATGAAAGAGCTGGATCTGATTGATGATGTTACCTTTGCACATCCAAAAGATATGCAGGACGGCATTATAGAAGTCAGCGATAATGATATTACAACCAACCTGCCCTATGTTCCCGGTGTTTATATGGCCTTTGATCACCATGCCAGTGAAGTGGAGCGCGTCGAAGACAAACCTGAAAATCATATTATTGACCCAAATGCGCCCTCGGCTGCACGTGTTGTATATGACTACTTCGGCGGTCTGGAGACATTCCCACAAATATCGGAAGATATCATGATCGCTGTCGACAAGGCCGATTCGGCCCAGTTTACCAAAGAAGAAATTTTAAATCCCGAAGGCTGGGCCCTTCTGAACTTCATTATGGATGCCCGCACAGGACTAGGACGTTTTCGTAACTTCAATATCTCTAATTATCAATTGATGATGAAACTGATTGATACATGCCGCCATCATCAGGACATTGAAGCTATCCTGAATGTGCCGGACGTAAAAGAACGCGTCGATCTTTATTATGAACATCAGGTCAAATTCCGCGAACAAATTCAGCGTTGCGCAACCGTCCACAAAAACCTGATTGTACTGGATTACCGTAAAGAAGATACAATTTGGGCAGGAAACCGTTTTGTCGTTTACGCTCTATATCCGCAAACAAATGTTTCTATTCACATTATATGGGGCAAGAACAAGCAAAATACCGTTTTTGCAACAGGAAAATCCATTATCAACCGCACCAGCAAAACAAATATCGGACAATTAATGCTGGAATATGGCGGCGGCGGACATGAAGCTGCCGGCACGTGCCAGGTTCCAAACTTAAAAGCCGAAGATGTCATGGAAGAATTAATTGACAGAATCACTTCCGATGGCTAGAGGATAGCCCCTTCTTTAAACATAACTCTTTACAAGAATTAACTGTTGTATATAGTGCCGCTTTAAGCTATTAGAATTGAGAACCCGCCCAAGGAATGATTGAGGAGAATGAATAATGAATAAAATTAAAGGTTTAGTGCTCAGCGTTGCAGCCGTCTGTACATTGGGCGCCTGTTCTTACGACAGTTTTAGTGAAGTGGAAGCTTTGAACAGTTCACAGGCTGTTGGTAGCCCCTTCACACAGCGTCTGGCAGCAGAATACCGTGAATTTTCAAACGTAGAATTGAAAGAAATGTTCGATTATCCGGATGCTCTGCACTTTGCCCGTAAGGGATTGGCCGCATCTTCCGGTGAGGTTGTTCTTCCTGAGCCGATTGCAGACTGGAATCTTTCCCCTGGACACGTTAAAGAGCTGGGAACCGCACGCGGACGTCTGGTCAAAGTACTGGATACTGGCGCACGTGAAATGATGCCGGATCAAGCCGCTGTTGCCCAGGCTCGTTTTGACTGCTGGATTGAACAACAGGAAGAAAACTGGCAGAATGACGATATTTCCACATGCAAAAATGACTTTTATGGCGCTTTAAAAACACTGGAAGATCAATTAACGACAATTGCCACACCGGCGCAACCACCACTGGTCATTGAACCCGCAGAGCCAATGC
Organism: uncultured Alphaproteobacteria bacterium; assembly: GCA_937124505.1. Classification (GTDB taxonomy): domain Bacteria; phylum Pseudomonadota; class Alphaproteobacteria; order Micavibrionales; family Micavibrionaceae; genus JACKIP01. Next base: position 18,700 of record CAKZKV010000094.1, on the reverse strand, counting down.
AAATTGAAAATGCTGTTTATCTCGTCTTCTTTGACTTTGACAAATCCCTTGTCACGCCAGAGGGCAACAGCATTGTTGATGCTGTTGTAACAGAACTGCAAGGCCGCGACGATGTTGAGGCCGTCAGCATTATCGGTCACACCGATACAGCCGGTTCGAATGCATATAACCAGCGCTTGGCCATGAAACGCGCACAGGCCGTGATGGATGCTCTGGTTGCACGGGGTATTAATCCAGCTCTGATCCGCATGGAAAGCCGCGGTGAAAGTGATCTGATCGTTCAAACGGCAGATAACATTCGTGAGCCTGCTAACCGTCGCGTTAGTATTTCTTTCAAATAAGAAAAATTTAATTAATCTGCTTTATAAAAAAGGGACGTATCACTACGTTCCTTTTTTTTATATGATAAAATCATGAAACTCGGTCCCGTCTTTTATGTTGTGGGAGTTCTCCTCTGCATTCTGTCCGCAAGTATGGCTCTGCCCATGCTCGTTGATCTCTACTTTCACCACCCGGATTGGAAAGTATTTCTGATCTGCATGCTGACAACGTTTTTCTTTGGTGGGCTACTGATTCTCACCAACCGGACAGATCGCCTAACCATCCGAATCAGAGAAGGGTTTCTTCTGACCACCATCAGCTGGGTTGTGATCAGCATTTTCGCCGCCCTGCCCCTCTGGTTTTCAGAATTACACCTCAGCCTCACAGATGCGGTCTTTGAGGCCACTTCGGGAATTACCACAACCGGGGCCACAATTATTGCCGGGCTGGACGAAGCACCACCGGGCATCTTGCTCTGGCGCGCCATCCTGCAATGGCTGGGGGGAATCGGGATTATCGTCATGGCCCTCTCTCTGCTTCCTTTTCTGGGAATCGGCGGCATGCAGCTCTTCCGAACAGAATCATCTGAAAATGAAAAGGCCATGCCCCGCGCCACAGAACTGGCGACGTCTATTTTCTACATCTATACCTTCCTGACGGTCGTTTGCGTTATCTGCTATCTTATGGCCGGGTTTGAGCTGTTTGATGCCGTCGCCCACGCCATGACGACCATCTCGACGGGCGGGTTTTCGACTCACGATACATCCTTTATGGCACACCTGACGCCCGAAAAAGAAATTGTCGCCATTATCTTCATGATTATTGGCGCGCTGCCCTTCGTCCTCTATTTACGCATTTTGCAAGGCAATCCGCAGGCACTCTACAAAGACTCGCAGGTCATCTGGTTTTTATGCATTCTGGGCAGCATGATCCTGCTTTTGAGCGGCTGGCTGTTTTGGCAAGATCCTTATGACTTTTCCAGAGATACGTTGCTGGAGATTTCTTTTAGCGTCACCGCCGTGATAACGGGAACCGGCTACGCCAATGCGGACTACAACAGCTGGGGAACGTTTCCGGTCATGCTGCTGTTTTTCCTGATGGTTGTCGGGGGCTGCGCCGGATCTACCTCTTGCGGCATCAAGATTTTCCGTTTCCAGATTATCTATGCCGTGACAGATACACAGATCAAGAGGCTGATTACCCCGCATGGGGTTTACACGTCCCTCTATAATGGCAAGCCGATCCCGTCCGACGTTCCGCTGTCCGTTATGAGCTTTTTCTTCCTGTTTGCGCTGAGTTTTACCATTCTGGCAGGCCTCCTGTCCCTGACAGGGCTTGATTACCTGACCGCCATGTCCGGTTCGGCCTCGGCTATTGCCAATGTCGGCCCGGGGCTCGGAAATATCATCGGCCCTGCCGGAAACTATTCAAGCCTGAATGATACCGCAAAATGGCTCTTAAGCTTTGGCATGATTCTTGGACGTCTGGAGCTGTTCACCGTGATGGTTCTGCTCCTGCCCCGCTTCTGGAAGCCATAAAAAAAGCCCCTCCTAATTCTCATCAAGGGGGCTTCTTATTTTTCGAATAAATAAAGTGTTAAGCGGCTTCGGCGGCTTTTTTACGCCCCATCAGGGTTTCCAGCTTGTCTGACGCATCATTTTCCGTGATGTTTTCAACCGCTGCATATTCACGCGCCAAACGCTCCAGAGCGGACTGATAAATCTGACGTTCGCTGTAGGATTGCTCGCTATCATCATTGCTGCGTTTCAGGTCGCGCAGGACTTCTGCGATAGACACCGGGTCGCCGGAGTTAATCTTTGTTTCATATTCCTGGGCACGACGGCTCCACATCATACGACGGACGCGGGCGCGGCCTTTCAGGGTTGTAATCGCATCGCTGATGCGCTCTTCACTGGAAATCGGACGCAGACCTGATCTTTCCGCTTTCTGAACCGGGACACGCAACACAAGACGATCCTGTGCAAAATTAATTTTGTAAAGGCTGACTTCCATGCCGGCAATAGTTTGTGTTTCTACACCTTCAATTTCCCCAACACCATGAGCCGGGTAAACGACTTTTGTTCCTGTTGTGAATGCCGGATTTTGATTGTCATTGTGAGCCATTGATCTTGATCTCCTGTTGCTAAATATTTTTGGTCAATAAAAAACATGCCGTCCTGTTGGATGGGGACAGGCATGATTTTCTATTCAACGTATCTGAAAATCCTCTCCTATTTCATTGAAATAAAAGAGAGAGTTTGCCTCCTCGCTAACGCTGAATTTCCAATAACATATCAGAAAAAACGCCAAAATTCAACAAAAAATATTAATAATATGTTAATTGGGCGGCGTAGCAGAAGCCGTCCTCTATCTAAAAGCTTCCAAAATTATATTTATCATACAAAATCAATTAGATAATGTGCCTTATTCCAAGGCTTAGCCCTGACAGATCATCAGGCCAACGCAAGACATGTTAATCCCCCTCTCCTTCATTCGGAGAAAAATAGTCTTCATATTTATTCTTTTTATCTTTGAATTCTTCGGCTGTGGCAAGAGGGTCTTTTTGACGGGTGATGACCGGCCATTGTTCGGAATATTTGCGGTTCACTTCTAACCATTGCGCCGCCGCCGGGTCCGTATCCGGGATGATCGCCTCAATCGGGCATTCCGGCTCGCACACCCCGCAATCAATGCATTCATCCGGATGGATGACCAGCATGTTCTCCCCCTCATAAAAACAATCTACCGGACACACCTCCACACAGTCGGTGTACTTGCACATAATACAGATATCGGTCACTACAAAAGTCATGATCTTTTTTTATCCTGCTGCCACGCCTCCGCCAAGAACTTTTTATCAGATTATTTAGACATTATTCAGAAACGCCTCAATCTGTTCCGGCGTTTCGATGGAAACCGTGTCCAGTTCCTTATTAATCCGTCTGGCCAGACCGGAAAGCACCTTCCCCGCCCCCAGTTCCACAAGGCATCCAACACCTTTCTCACGCATCGTCAGGACAGATTCGCGCCAGCGGACAGTTCCCGTGACTTGCTTCACGAGAAGGTCTTTAATTTGCGCGGGATCAACTGTTTCATCGGCCAGAACATTGGCAATGAGAGGCACACACGGCGTTTTTAAATCGACGCCGGCGAGCGCCTCTTTCATTTCCTCTGCCGCCGGTGCCATCAGGGTTGAGTGAAACGGCGCAGAGACGGGCAATTCAACGGCACGCTTTGCCCCGCGCTCCGTTGCCAGAGAGACCGCCGCCGCCACAGCCGCCTTATGCCCGCTGATAACCACCTGCCCCACGGAATTATCATTCGCAGCTTCACAGGATTCGGAATTTGAAACTTCGGAGGCAATTTTCTGCACCTCTTCAAAATCCAGTCCCAAAATCGCCGCCATGGCTCCCTGTCCGACCGGAACGGCGCGCTGCATCGCCTGCCCCCGTAATTTCAACAAACGGCTGGCATCCGACAGCGTAAAAGATCCCGCCGCCGCCAGAGCTGAATATTCCCCCAGAGAATGCCCGGCGACATAAGAAGCAAGTTCAGGAAGGGACTTGCCGCTCTCCTGCAATATCACACGACAAACCGCCACAGACACGGCCATCAGGGCGGGCTGCGTATTCTCCGTTAAATTCAGCTCACTTTCCTCTCCGCTCCACATCAGGGCGGACAGGTTTTGCGACAAGGTTTCATCAACCTCCTGAAAAACTTCCTTCGCAGCCGTAAACGCCTCGGCAAGTTCCTTGCCCATACCAATATATTGAGAGCCCTGTCCGGGAAATGTAAATGCTGTTGTCATCGTTCCTTGCCTTTTAGGTTTTTACAAATATCTAATCTTCTATAAGGAGAGTCAATTGGAGAACATGCGCATGAAGCAAAATATGAAAAAACATTAAGCCTTGCATTTTTTGGATAATAATGTTACAAATAATACACTCATTAAGCCATTAAATTAGCATTTCAGAATATAAGTTCTGGAGACTGAGAAAAATCAATCCGATAGAGGTGTGCCGATAAAACCAAAAGAAATGGGGTATACTATGACTTCTGTACAAATAATGATCGAGAGTCACACATCTGTCCAAAAATATTCACGCCTTGAGAAACTTCTGGCGGAAACAGATGAGGCCTACAATAACTATGTGAGAGGCGGCGGCACTTTGAATGGTGACTTTGCTGATTTTGCCATTCAATCAATTAACTGCTTCCAACGCGCTTTGCGAAATCCGTACCTGACGGAGGACGACCTTGCCTGGGCTTTGCGGAAATGCGACCGTCTCAAGCCAGCGGCGGAACAAGTGGGCGTTCCATGGGTCATTCTGGCCGCGGCCTGTCTTTCCGGGAAAAACCATTTATCCGGCATCAATGACCGGTAAAAACATAAAGTCTCATTGCACAGACACATACAAGCTGTGCTAGACTTTACGCCATGCGAATCCGACATTTACCTGAAACGCTGATCAATAGAATCGCGGCGGGGGAGGTGATTGAACGCCCTGCCGCCGCCATCAAGGAACTGGTGGAAAATTCCATTGATGCGGGCGCGACTCACATCTCAGTCGATATCCGTGATGGCGGAAAAACCTATATATGTGTGCAGGATAACGGCTGCGGGATGAGCCGCGAGGAACTGGAGGCCTGCCTTGACAGGCATGCAACCTCCAAACTACCGGGTGATGACCTGCTGGATATCCGCCACCTTGGGTTTCGCGGGGAGGCCCTGCCCTCCATTGCGTCCGTCAGTAAAGTTCATATTTCCACGCGCTTTGCAGAAACAGGCGAGTCGTGGGACATTTCCGCAGAGGGCGGACAAAAATCCCCTGCCAGACCCGGCGCGCGGCATAGCGGCACGAAAATAGAGGTGCGCGATCTGTTTTATGCGACGCCCGCCCGCCTGAAATTCCTGAAAACCGAACGCAGCGAAAGCATGGCGATCAAGGATACCATCACCCGTCTGGCCATGGCCGCGCCGCAGATCGGGTTCACTTTGACCTTTGATGACCGTAAGAGCCTTCATCTGCAACCTGAAACACAGACCGCCCGCCTTGGTCATTTGCTGGGGCGTGATTTCCCTGACAACGCCATGCCGATCCGGGCGGAGCGGGAAAACGTTATCATTGAGGGCATGGCCTCGCTCCCGACCTATAATAAATCCAACGGCCTGTCACAGTTCCTGTTTGTGAATGGCCGCGCCGTGAAAGACCGCCTGTTGCTCGGCGCTTTAAAGGGCGCGTATAGCGACGTATTGGCACGTGATCGTTACCCGGTTGTCGCCCTGTTTTTTACTCTGCCGCCAACGGAAGTGGACGTGAATGTTCACCCGGCCAAGGCCGAAGTCCGGTTCCGCGATGCGGCGCATATGCGCGGCCTTCTGGTTAGCACCATCCGCCATGCTCTGGTTGAATATGGCGGGCGCAGTGCGGCAGGGGCGCATAGCATCTCCCTCTCCGAAACGGCGGCAAACGACCGTCCGCCCATGTCTTTCAATCCCTTGCCAGTTGGACGCGGCCCCTCCCGCGCCGTTCCGGCGTCCTATGCGTCTCAGGGCAATCGCTTTCTTGCCGAAAATGCAAAAGCGCTTTATGAACCTTTCCCGGACATCAGCCCCTCTGCCAGGGCAGAGCCTTCTCCCGTTGAAGAGACGGGAACAGACGCTCAGACGTCCTATCCGCTCGGGGCGGCACGGGCGCAAATTCATGAAAATTATATTATCGCGCAAACAGATGAAGGGATGGTCATCATCGATCAGCACGCCGCCCATGAACGGCTGGTCTATGAAAAGTTAAAAGCGCAGCAGGCCGAATCACGGATTGCCTCTCAAGGTCTTCTCACACCGGAAATTATCGAACTGGATGAATTTCAGGTACAGGAACTTTTGTCCCATAAAGACTATTTCATGACTTACGGCCTTGAAATAGAGTCCTTCGGGCCGAATGCGATTGCTGTGGCAGCGATCCCCGCTCTTTTGGGAACAAAAATTAATATCCGACAGCTTTTACTGGATATTTCAGAAGAAATAGAAGAACACGGCGTCACACAAAAACTGGAAGAAAAAATATTCGCCATTCTCTCACGCACAGCCTGCCATGGTTCAATTCGCTCCGGGCGGCGCATGACAGCAGAAGAAATGAATCATTTGCTGCGGGAAATGGAAAAAACACCACTGTCCGGGCAATGTAATCACGGTCGCCCGACTTATATTAAATTAAGTCTGAATGAAATCGAAAAGCTTTTTAAAAGGCGCTAACTTTGCTATATTAAGCGAACATGAATAAAGCATTAGATAGCATTAGAATCGAAGACTTGACACTGGACGAAGACCTGCTCCGGAAAATCATACGCCTCCCTTACCGCATTGGCTATTGGATGAGCCAGAGCGACCAGACAGGCGGCGATGAATCAGATGAACTGGAACAAAAAGCTCTGGAGAGTGTCATTCTCTCTTATGGTGAAGATGTCCTGAAATCAGAATTCACACAGAGCATCATGGAAAAAACCGTTGCCTTATATGAAGAATGGGACAAATGGGAAAGCAACCTTGAAGACGTTCCAAAAGAATGCGAATCCATCATGTATCTTTTGTCCATGGAAGTTGACGCCAAACAGCTCAATGATTTAAAGGAAAGCCTTTTTGAAGTCGCGGAAACCGTTGCCATGGCCTATCGGGAAATAGAGGAAGACGAGGACTTCCTGAACAATATCTATACCAAAATCCGCATCTGGCAGAAAAAGTGGGATGCGTTTGTCAGAAAATACGAATTCTCACTGGAACATGTATTGAATATCAGCCCGTCTGAAGAAGAAGCCCTGCGCACCCTGAAAGGCGCCTTGCGAATTTAATCATCTGGAAATGCTGCATATAAAAAAAACGCCGGTCTTAAACCGGCGTTTTTATGTATTCTTTTTGAATTTTATCAGGCAGCAATGTTTTCAGATGCTTTTTTGGCCACTTTATTCAGTTGATTATTCAGAGGCTCATAACTGTCCATCACGGCTTTAATAGATTGCTCAGAGAGTTTGGACATATTTTCCATCATCTCGTTAAAGCTGTCCTGAGAAGCGGATTGCAGCGTTTCGCTCATTTCATTGATGGTTTTCTTGCCAAGCATGTCTTTCATCAGCTGGCTTTGTTTCATAGCCGTTGACTGCATCATGTTCATATATGTTGTCATACAGTCCTGGCTGTTTTTCGCAAGGATAGATGCAGACTTTTGGCAGGCTTCCATTGTTTCTTTGCTGATATTTGCGGCGTCTTGTGACATTTTTTCAAAGTTTTTTGTGTGGTTCATGTTCATCATTATCTCCTTCCAGTTAAAGATGGTGCTTTGAGGGGGTGAAATGGTTGTTGTTGCCTTGACAGATTCAGGAGCTTTTTTCTCTTCAACTAGTCGGGCAACATTTTTTTTCGTGGTACTGGGTTTTGACCTCTGTACAGTTGTCTTCCTGCTACTTTCAGTTTTCGTCTTCTTTGTAGCAGGTGCCACATTTTTTTTGACTGTTTTCTTTGTTTCTTGTCTGGCCATGATATCGATTCCTTAAAAGAAATTATATCTTATTTATTTCAAAATACTCTGTTTTTCTGTACAAAAATTAATATAGAGCATTGTTTTTTGCATTGCAACAAAAAACTTTATTGGGCATACACCAGTAAGGCATGGCATTCGCCCCTGATTATCTGTTAAAATTGGATATGGTTTTATTCCACAAAACATCACATTTTTTCGCCAGATGTTTGTGCCTGCTTCTTATATTGCTTTCCTTGTCCGTCACGACCGCGATTGCAAATGATAAGTACGCCTCACTGGTGATGGATGCCAATACAGGCGTGATCCTGCATCAAAGTAATGCAGATAAAATGCTGCACCCGGCATCGCTCACAAAAGTGATGACCTTGCTGATGCTTTTTGACGCACTGGACAGTGGACGATTAAAACTGGGTGACCGCATTTATATTTCGCGGCATGCCGCCAGCATGGTTCCCAGCAAATTGAATCTGCCGCCGGGGTCTTCTATCCGCGTACAGGATGCGATTTATGCGCTTGTGACAAAATCCGCCAATGATATTGCCGTGGCAGTTGCGGAAAAACTCGGTAAAACCGAACAGAGATTCGCATTGATGATGAACAAGAAAGCACGCTCTCTCGGCATGAACAGAACGCGTTTTATCAATGCCTCCGGCCTGCATCACCCAAAGCAGGTCACAACGGCCCGCGACATGGCAAAGATGGCGCGTTACCTGATTTCCATACAACCACGCTATTACAGGTACTTCTCACGAAAGTCCTTCACCTATCGGGGCAATACATACAAAAATCATAATCATTTACTGGGTGAATATGACGGCATGGACGGCATTAAAACAGGCTACATACAGGCCTCCGGTTTTAACCTCCTGGCTTCCGCCAAACGTGGAAATACACGTCTGATCGGCGTTGTCTTTGGCGGCAGAACATCTAAAAGCCGCAATGCCCACATGAGAGAACTTCTGGATGCAGGGTTCCAGAAAATTCAAAACGTACAGAATACAAAACCAATGCTTCCCAGCCCTAATCCAAAACGCGTAGCACAGACAGAACCGGTCGTTGCGGACGCGCCGCCGAAGGCGAGCATGTCACAATTGGCACAAACCCTCCTGGAAGCAAAGCCAAGACAAATACAGCACGTCTCTAAACCAGAGCCTCAGGCACCCCCTGTTGCTGAGCAGTATAAAGTAACCCGTTCTGACGTTGCACAAAAAACAGTGGAAGCACACATGCAAATGCTGAGCTTTCAAACGCCCCCTGCACATGAGAACACTCAGGCCGCAGAACAGGAAGCCGCCCTTAAAGACTCTCTGACGCCTGACCAGACGCAGGTTCTTGGAACACTCAAAATGCACGGATTACAAAAAAACTCCCTGAGCCAGCCAGAGCAGCGTTGGAGCATCCAGATTGGTGCCTATTCAGACCGAAACGCAACAGACCTGATCCTGCAAAAAGCCCATAAAAAACTACCGGGCAATCTTCAATATGCCTATCCGTTCATCGCCCCGTTTGAGGGGAGAGGCGGATGGATTTACCGTGCCTGGCTCAGCGGCTTTTCACAACAGGATGCGCAGGCTGCCTGCGTCCTTTATCCAGACTGTCTGGTCGTAGAACCACAAACAAATTAGGTTTTTCGTTATGCTCCCCATTCCAAAGCCCTCCCCCCAATCCGGCAACGTCCTTTTTTTCATCCTGATTGCCATTTTTCTGATGGGTATTCTGACCGTAGCCATCCAGATGTCATCACAAAGCGGGAATGAAAATATTGATGAAGAAACAATGTCGATTCGCTTTTCCCAGATCAAACAACACACCGCAGAAATGGAAAACGCCGTTCGTTTTGTCTTTGATAATGGATTCAGCGAGACAGATATCCGTTTTGCACACCCCGATGCCCATAGTGATTATGGAGATATCACAGATACACCCGGACGCCAGATTTTCAGCCCATCAGGCGGCGGCGCGACTTACCGGCTCTCTCCTGACAGTGTGAATGACGGGTCAGAATGGGAGTTTTATGGAGGAACCAGTATGCCTGACGTAGGGTCTGATGAAGCTGAATTGATTGCCGTTTTGCCAAATGTGACGAGCGCATTTTGCGACCTCGTCAACAGATCTCTTGGGTACTCCACACAGCCACAGGATACCAGTACCTGCGTCAATGAAGGCGCAGCCGGGCGTTTTGATGACGGCACACAATTCAGCTCCACACCCAATACCGTGAATACAGGCAGTTTCACAAAGACCCCCGCCTTAAAAGCCTGTGTTGAGTGCGCTGTTGATGGCTCCCTGCATTACGTACACGTCCTGATGACGCGGTAATCAAACTCTGGAAAGTGTTATAGGAACATCCTGCACCTGAGGACTAATTAATGCACTTGAAAGGGAGAGGTATTTCTTTCTATAATACGCTGTTCTTCAATACCCTTAGTTTGCGCTTCGTGCGCCTGTGCCGCGAGAGCCATATCTTCCACAACATATGCATCCATGTTTGAGGCCTGCCTTTCCAGTTCTCTCTGGTAGCCATCCTCTCCGTGTTCATGCTTATAGGCGTATACATCTGCCAGAGCTTTTTGTTTCAGTCCCTCAGCAGCCTCATGCATCGCCTCTTCATTGGCGTTGGTCGTATAAGCATGTGTGTACACGGTTGGATCCATATCATCTGTCGCATCGACATGAACACTCCACTGCCCTGTTGCTTTGGCCTCAAACCCGGGAACATCACGCTTGGCCAGAGTTTCGATCAGACCTTTGTGCGCATTCATGCCACTTATACCGCCAGCAAGAAAACTTACCGGCGCTGTGGGACTTACTCCCACAAAGCCGGCTGCTCCCGCTGCGTTTCCACCAATGTTTACACTCCGATCAACAAGGCTTTTAGCACCATCAAAAACAACTTCTCCTGCAGCCTGGATAGAGTTGATATCACATTCTTGTGCCCTCTTTGCTATGCAGTCTGATAAGGTATCCCCATCATACTGATCTATAGCTTCGACATATGCCTCCACCAACCCGGCCTGCTGCGTAGGTTCTGGAATTTGAGCCTTGGCTGCCTGTTCTCCCCAGTATGCAGGGGAAAGCTTTTCCATTATGCCAATCGCACCATTCATTACGTCCGATAGACCACCCATACTTTTTACACTCCGCTCCTATAGTTAATATAAAAAGAATGATAGCACAGAAAGACATGGAAGGCAAAAATTGCCTTGATTTCTAATATCATTAGATTGGAGAGAAAAGATATATAGTTGTTCTGCTTAAGAATTAGACACATGCCCCGTTTCGTCATCACACGCTTTATGCGTGTGATCCATGGATTGCACGGACAAAGCCGTGCAATGACGAATTTGAAAAGTGTCCAATTCTTATTTGGAATCACTATATTCTTGAATATGAACTTAAGCTTTATCGCATCCAGCCGGTGCTGAAGATACGATCGCCTTTGGCCGGATCCAGCAAAACAAACATATTGGCGTCCACATCCAGATCATACTCAATGCTGGACAGGATCATATTTGTACGTCCGTCGATCAGGCGCAGCGCTATCAGGATTTCGTCCTGCATATAGGCATAATCTCCTTCAACGTACAGATGCCCTGCCTCGCGCTTGGTCGAATATTTTGTTCCGCTATACTTTTCGGTCAGTTGTAGCGGTAACGTGCCATCTGCTCTTTTATCGGCGGCATTTAACGGGGCTTTTTGGATCTGCTCCACAGGTAAGCCAAGCTGCGCCAGTCGGTTTCCCACTTGCTGCGGCACCAGCCAGGCAATCGGGGCCGTTCCTTCGGCGATAGGTTCCCCCAGATTATTCAATTTGATCAGTTCGACCCTGTGAAATTTATTCAGTTTCGGCTTTGATCCCTGATATAAGACATCAGCCGCCGCATAGTTGGCACGGCGCAAATGGGTCCAGTCTGTGCGGTCCGTTGATTGAAGCGAGGTAAATTCAGGCAGCTTCCATTCCTTGTTCAGGCAACCACCAAGGAGAAACACCATCCCCATAAGCACAAAAAGACCAGAACAGCGGTGTTTCAGAACATACAGCATGGCTTAAGGAAGAATATTAGACGTCGGAGACGGCCCTTCTACTGAAGGCTGCGCCACCAGAGACCCACGAATTTCGCGAATGTCCTTCTCCAGAACGGTCTGGAGTGTTTCCACCCTTAACAATAATCTGTCCTCCGGCTCGGCAACGGACATATCATAAACTTCCATGCCCATAAACACATAGGGTTGGCCGTTATTCTTCGGATTCGCCTGCACATCAAACTCATTATCAATAATATCAAAATGGTCTATGGCACGGCCCTTTTGCTGCAACCCGTCCCGATATCCCGGCCATCTTGCCACATATATCAGAACCGGCACGGTTTCCAAAGGCTCTGTCGCGATCAGATACCCGCGTTCGGCCAGAGCTTTCCGCAGGTAATAGTCCATACGGACATCATAAGAATTTTTTGGCAAGGCAGGTTGCAGGGAGACACTTAATCCGTTCATAACGGAGTTCGCTTCCAATTCGTTCAGCAGCTCATTCACGCCACGTGTCCAGAGTTCTTGAGAAAGAATAACTTCTTCGTCCGTATAGCTGTCCCCAATAAAATAAGGGCGATCAGGAATAACCGTTCTGTATTCCTTGTGAAGATGCGCATAGCCCCGCCCATTTGCGGTCGGGCCATAAATATCCTGCATCTGGCAAGCGGTCAGAGAGACAAAAGAAAGACCTACAAGAAGAGAATAAAGAGATTTATTCATATGATAATCCTGATTTTTTCAAAATAATATCAGGTTTCCGAAATATGTCATAGAATGTTTTTGGAAAATTTTTGATTTGCCTTTTTGCGATAGAAATTCCCCTATAACCTGTTGTTAATTCCTGCTATTTTCCAGATTGCATACGGATGTATTCCACTTATGTAGCAAATATAGGTTCTAAAACTTACCCAAACCACAATATATTGAAGCCTCACCCTCACAATAATTTACATAGCACAATTTATTTTGATCAAATTTTAGGAATTCAGTAACCCTTTTGCGTCATAATAATACAAACAACGAATAAATGATAAAAATATTAGGGACACAAAAATGAAGGGGATTTTAGGCCATTTCAAATCAAGGTTAAGTCATAATCGCCTTGGAGACGTTCTTGTCCATGATGGTTTGCTCTCATCACAAGACCTCAAAAAAGCCCTGGAATTACAAAAGAAAGAATGCATGCCTCTTGGCACTGTTCTGATCGAGCATAAATTTGTAACAGCGACGACGATACGTCGTGCCCTTTTTGAGCAAATGGCGTTTCGTTTTATGGCGGCCTTTGTTACAACAATTCTGGCTTTTTCCTCTTTTGGTGTCAAAAAGCCAAGGGCCGCCCAGATGAAAGACCTTCCCAGCCAGATTACAATGGTCGCCGGGGTTGATCAAACTATTGAACCACTGAATTACTATCCTAATTTGTTCGGCACAAATGAAAAGCAATCAACAAATCTGCGTCCTTTCACAAAATGGTCGGGTATGTTTGACCGTCTGGAACAGTCCATGAATTCATCCAAAAGTAAAACTGTTCTGGCAAAGTGGAAACAGGACCTGTCCGCTTTTAAAGGATCGTCCCTTTATGACATGGCACAAAAAGTCAACAAGTACGTAAATGGTCACAAATACATTACAGACAACAAATTATGGGGCAAATCAGATTACTGGGCCACACCCATTGAATTTTTCTCACGCGGCGGCGATTGTGAAGACTTTGCGATTGCAAAATACGCATCCCTGCGCGCCCTTGGTGTCCCCGAAGAGCGCCTGCGTCTGGCGATTGTGCATGACAAACAGAAAAACATTCCGCATGCCGTTTTGATTGTTTATACAGAACGCGGGGCCATGGTTCTGGATAACCAGAACAAAACCATGAAAGCCGCTGCCTCCGTCAATCGTTACCGCCCGATCTTTTCGATCAATCGTCTGGCATGGTGGCTGCACACCGCGCCGCAACCAACGGATATTCGAATCGCCAGCGCGCAGTAACCTCTTGATATCAAAAAAAAAACCCGTCATGCCCCGTCTTGTGCGGGCAATCCATGGATTACACGGACAGAGCCGTGTAATGACGCGTCTAAAAGTTATTTGGAACGACTATATTTTCATAATAAAAATATTGACTTTTGAAAAGCTCAAGTGTATAAACTCCTTAAATTTTTTTTAATAGAGGAGTTTATTATGAGTACAAGTTTTGATTTCAGTAAAGCAACACGCAGATTAACAGCCGCAACGGCTCTTGGAGCAGCAGTAACAGCCACTGTACTTTCCGGCTGTGCCGCACCTGCAGGAACGATTGATTACGTCCCTCCGCGAGCAGAGCCACAATCATGTCGCGACCTGAGAGACTTTGATTCAGATCGTGCACGGGAAGCCGCCAGAGGGAACCAACAAATCGTTACAGGTATTCTTGGTGCCGTTTCAGGCGCATTAACCGGAAATGAAAGTACACGCGGTTCTGGTATGGGTGCTATCGCAGGTACTGTCGGTGGTGAAATCTACAAGAAAGCAGAACAAGCCTCGGCCAGAGCACAACTGGAAAGACAATGTAATGCAGACATAGCCGCCCTGCGCCAAGGAGTTTGTACCTGGGATTCACACACAAACGAAACAACAAAAACTGTAAACGGGAGGCCGGTTGCTGTCTTCGAAGGTGACGTGACACGCTCTATTCCGTGTGAAGGTATCGGCGGCCCAGTCAATTCCTACAGACCGCCTATTGATGGTCGTACTTACGCACCTCAATTCTAACTAAATGAATTTCCCAAGATAATATTACCATAAACCGCCCATGTGGCGGTTTTTTTATGGCGGACATCAACCTCCGGCTTTTGCGCCGCACAAGATTTCCCTCTTGGGCTGACGATATTTTTTGTGGTTTTATAGCGGTCAATCAAGGATGGATATTTTTAGACATGATGATCATAGAAACACACCGCATACCCAAAAACCTCTCCCACACCCCGCATGTTAATGCTGCACAATATGAGTCTATGTACAAAGGCTCCGTAGAAGCGCCGGAGATATTCTGGAACGTGCAGGCCAAACGTCTGGACTGGATCAAACAGCCCACGATCATTAAAAATACCAGTTTTCAAAAACCCGTTTCCATTAAATGGTATGAGGACGGCGTGCTGAACGTCTGCGCCAATTGTATCGACCGCCATCTGGAACAGCACGGTGACCAGACAGCCATTATCTGGGAGGGTGACGACCCGGAGCAGGACGCAAAATTCACCTACAAGGATATCTACGGGCATGTCTGCAAACTGGCGAACGCCCTGAAAGAACGCGGCGTAAAAAAAGGCGACCGCGTCACGATTTACATGCCGATGGTGCCGGAAGCCGCCTTTGCCATGCTGGCCTGCGCCCGGATTGGTGCGGTCCATTCGGTCGTCTTTGGCGGATTTTCCCCCGGCGCGCTGCGCGACCGGATTCTGGATTGCGAATCAAAAGTCGTCATCACAGCAGATGAAGGCGTGCGGGGCGGAAAGACCATCCCTCTCAAAGCCAATACAGACAAGGCCGTGGCCGAATGCCCGCATGTTGAGACCGTCCTCGTCCTGAAGCGTACCGGCGGCAAGATTGACTGGAACGATAAAATTGACGTCTGGTGGCATGATGTGGTGGACAAACAATCCGCAACCTGCGACCCGGAACCGATGAACGCCGAAGACCCGCTGTTCATTCTCTACACCTCTGGCTCCACTGGCAAACCAAAGGGCGTGTTGCATACAAGCGGCGGCTATCTGGTCTATGCCTCCCTGACCCATGAACTGACCTTTGATTATCAGGAGGGGGACGTGTACTGGTGTACGGCGGATGTTGGCTGGGTGACAGGGCATTCCTATATTGTCTACGGCCCCTTGGCGAATCGCGCCACGACCCTGATGTTTGAGGGCGTACCGAATTACCCGGACTGGTCACGCTTCTGGCAGGTGGTTGAAAAGCATAAAGTCAACAGCTTCTACACCGCGCCCACGGCCATCCGCTCCCTGCTGAAAGCCGGGGACGAATTCGTGACAAAATGCGACCGCAGTTCGCTGCGCATTCTCGGCACGGTCGGGGAACCGATCAACCATGAAGCCTGGGAATGGTATTATCATGTCGTTGGGGAGGAGCGTTGCCCGATTGTTGATACCTGGTGGCAGACGGAAACCGGCGGACACCTGATCACCCCCCTGCCCTATGCGATGGATCTTAAACCCGGCTCCGCCACGAAACCGTTTTTCGGCGTCCAGCCCGCCATTGTCGATACGAACGGGACTATTCTGGAAGGGGAAGCCGAAGGCAACCTTGTCATTCTCGATAGCTGGCCGGGGCAGATGCGCTCGCTTTACGGCGACCATGAGCGCTTTGAGCAGACCTACTTTTCAAACTATGACGGCATGTATTTCACCGGCGATGGCGCACGCCGCGACGCGGACGGCTATTACTGGGTGACGGGCCGTGTGGACGACGTGATTAACGTCTCCGGCCACCGTCTTGGCACGGCAGAAATCGAAAGCGCGATTGACGAACATGAGGCCGTGGCCGAATCCGCCGTGGTTGCCATTCCGCATGATGTGAAGGGACAAGGGGTCTATGCCTTTGTCACGCTGAAAGAAGCCTTTCACGAAACCGGGGACATGAAGGCCGAGATCAACACCCTCCTGCGCGAAATCATCGGGCCGATTGCCAAAGCGGATGTCATCCAGTGGGCACCGGGCCTGCCGAAAACCCGCTCCGGCAAGATCATGCGCCGCATCCTGCGTAAAATCGCCACAGGCGAGATGGACAATCTCGGCGACACCTCAACGCTGGCCGACCCAAGTGTTGTGGAGGAGTTGATCAATGGGCGGGAATAACTATAGTGATTCCAAATAAGAATTGGACACTTTTCAAATTCGTCATTGCACGGCTTTGTCCGTGCAATCCATGGATCACACGCATAAAGCGTGTGATGACGAAACGGGGCATGTGTCTAATTCTTAAGCAGAACAACTATATAGCCCACAGAGCTTTGTCATCCTGAGCCGCAGGCGAAGGATCTCCATAAAATTGAACCTCAAACGTTCACGCCAAGGACGCCATGAAGTCGCAAAGCGCGCCAAACGCGACAAAACTCTTTGCGGCCTTGGCGTTACCTTTTGCGATCTTTGCGTGAAAACATCATCAAGAAAACATCATTAAAAAGAAAACGACCTGTTAAACCTCCGGGATGGCAGACGCCATGCGGGGTAAACAGGCCGCTTTCTGGCCGCGAGGGCCGGTTTGAAAAGTGCCGCTTAATTTTACGGTAACTGCTTTCGCACTTTTTATTGCTGCAAATGCTTTCGCTTGCGCTCAAGTGTATCAGCAATAAAAGGCTCAAGTGACCCCGCAACAATTACTACGGTCTTTCCAGAAGACGCGTTCAAGAGTGATGACCCAATAAACGCACATCTTCCAATTTTTGTACCTGCTGAGCGGAACGGTTGCCCGTTCCAGAAGGTACGTCCGGCTTTGAACAGGGACATGTACACGTCCCTTTCAAGTCCTTGTCAGGTGTATGTCCCCTGACTGGCGAAGCAGAACTCAAACTCCCGAACTCATCTGCAAACATTTGCCGGATGTCCGCAGACCCATACTTTTTAAGTTCGTTTGTCTGTGCTTATGTGTATAGACTGCCCGAAACCATTTTTTCTGTCCAGAACAAAAACACCAATAAAATCAAAAAGTTGTGGAGCTTTTCGGGGGCAAGTCAGGGATAAGAAGTGGATATATTGTGGATAATTTGAAAGAGGTTTTTAGGATCAAAGAGTTAACGTCATCCCGGAAGTTAGCAAAGCCCAGCGCTTTTTAGCGCTTTGGCTTTGGTTAATGTCCGGAATCTATTCTAAAGCCAGTATGAACTTTTCCATGGATCCCGGACGGCAAGTCTCACTAAAACTTTCGGTTTAAGTTCGACATAACCTCCGGGATGACGTCTGTAAGTTCTTAACTAAGCCTTCAATGCCTTTTGCACTTGCTCGGCAATGGCCTTGAACGCCGCTTCGTCACGAATGGCGATATCGGAGAGAACCTTGCGGTCAATCTCGATCCCGGCCTTTTTCAGACCGCCCATAAAGACGGAATAGGTCATACCGTGCAGACGTGCCGCGGCGTTGATCCGCTGAATCCACAGACGACGAAAATCACGTTTCTTATTACGACGGTCGCGGTAAGCGTATTGTCCGGCTTTTTCAACGGCCTGAACCGCTGTACGGAAACAGTTCTTGCGACGGCCATAATAGCCCTTCGCATTATTGACAACTTTTTTATGACGGGCGTGAGCTGTGACGCCACCTTTTACGCGTGACATGGGTTACGCCTCCTCTTTTTTGGTTGTTTTCTTGTTTTTGCACTTACGGGCATACGGCATGTATGTCTTGACCAGACGTTCGTCGGCATCACACATGATATCTGTACCGCGTGCCTTGCGCTTCATGGAATTCGGACGGGACAGCAGACGGTGACGTGCGTTGGACTGTTTGAATTTGACTTTGCCGGAAGCGGTTATTTTAAAGCGCTTCTTGGCACCACTTTTGGTTTTCATCTTCGGCATTTTCTTCTCCTTAGTTAAAGGGTTAATTGACTTACAGTGATCGAGGCAGCCGATGAGTAGTTTTTATTCGAGGTCACTTGAGCGTTAGCGAAAGCAGTTATCGAATAAAATAAAGCCAGATCACCAATTTGGTGTGCCTATATAAAGGAAAGAAACAGCAGAAATCAAGAGTTATTTTCAAAGGCTTGATTGAGAACCATTCATGATATATTAATCAAAGACACTTTCCGGAATAAAAACAAATATAAGGAAC
>CAKZKV010000093.1 GCA_937124505.1 uncultured Alphaproteobacteria bacterium | reverse complement strand
TGCCCCAACGGAAACAAAGGGGAAGTCGATTTCCGCGCCGCGCAAGCCGTTTGGGGCTTTGGCTTTGATATAACCGCCGTCAATTTCAATTTCTGCGCCCATGGCCTCCAGGCCTTTTAAGTGCAGGTCAATCGGACGTCCTCCAATGGAGCAACCGCCGGGCAGAGAGACATGCGCCTCCCCGTGCCGGGCGAGAAGGGGGCCGAGCACCAGAACGCTGGCGCGCATTTTTCGTACCAGATCATAGGGCGCAATATGTGTCTTGATGTCCTTGGCGCGCATAATGGCTTTGCCATCCGAACTCAGGGCAACCGTCATGCCAAGATGGGTCAGGACTTGCCCCAGAAAGCGCACATCGCGCAGCCCTACAGGCACGTTTGTAAAAGTAATGGCTTCATCGGTCAGCAGGGCCGCGCACATATGCTTTAACACGGCATTCTTCGCGCCGGAGATTTTGATGTCTCCGTGAAGTTTGTTGCCGCCGCGCACAATAATTTTGTCTAGTTGTGATGTCTGAACTTCTGGCTGGATGAGTTCAATGGTCTCGACAATACGATCCGTTTTTGGAACCTCTTCAGGTTTCATGTTTTGCTGTATCTTTGAAGGCATCAATTATAGTTGCGTTAATAGATTAAGTATTCACTATGCTATTTTTTTACAGAAAAAACAATTGTTAAATAGCGCAATCTTGCTGTGATACTTGTTTGTTTTGGCAAATTTAAATGTTTTTACAAAAAAACCTTTTTATTTTTCATATTTTATATTATGGCTACTCTATACACAACAGAATGTATCAGGTGATAAGGCGGCGAAGCAGGTTTTTGATCGAATGCCAGAATTCTTTATACTTGAAAAGCGCTTTGTGTCGAAGATTAGGTGATTGCTATTGTGAACAAAAATGCTTTTCCAGTGACAATGATAAGGTTCCTCAAAAAGGAGCTATTGTTCGCATATGCGGAGAACATTTCCAGTTCGTTTCTGGTCAAACGCAGTTTCAGAAAATATTATGGTTATGAGTTGCCATTGGAAAAGCCGCAGACTCATACCGAAAAAATTTTCCGCCGTAAGGTACAATATACGCCGCTTATGTCCAGACTAGCAGACAAGATCGCCGTGAGGGACTATGTTGCCAGAGAAATCGGGACAAAGTATCTGGTGCCGGTTTATGGGGTATCAAAACGCCTGACGAAAGAAATATATGATACATTGCCCGAACGCTATGTAATGAAAGCCAATCACGGGTGCGGGTTTACGCGGATTATTGACCGTAAAGACGATACTTCCTATGAAGAAATGAAAGATTTAAGTGATGGCTGGCTGAAGAGCAGATTTCACAGGCATCTTCTTGAATTTCATTATAAAAACATCCCACCTGAGTTGATTATAGAGAAACGTTTGCTGAATGCCAATGGGACGGAACCAGTCGAATATAAATGCAGCTACTTTGACAATAACGGCGCGCCGGTTATTTATGTTCACGTTTTAAACAAGGATGGTTCTGCCTTGTCTATTTTTGATGAAGAGTGGAATTATCTGAATGCACGCTTCATGAAGCCCGTTTCAGATTCTCCGCCGCAAAAGCCGCCGCATCTGAACACGCTGCTTAAGTTGACCAGAAAACTGGCAGCGCCGTTTGCGCATGTCCGGGTTGATTTTCTGGAGGCAGACGGCCGGCTTTATTTTGGGGCGTTGACCTTTA
>CAKZKV010000092.1 GCA_937124505.1 uncultured Alphaproteobacteria bacterium | reverse complement strand
GGCGGGATGTTTCTACGGACGGACGGCATGCGACGGTGGTATTTACAAAAGACTGGCAGGAAGACGCCGCGCGGCGGGATTTTACAATGAATACCTTGTTGGCGGACATAGAGGGGCATATTTATGACCCAACGGGACGGGGCATAGAGGATCTACAGGCCGGGAAAGTTATTTTTGTGGGAGAGCCGGAACAGCGCATCAGGGAAGATTATTTACGGATTCTG
The DNA here is from genome assembly GCA_937124505.1 of uncultured Alphaproteobacteria bacterium. Classification (GTDB taxonomy): domain Bacteria; phylum Pseudomonadota; class Alphaproteobacteria; order Micavibrionales; family Micavibrionaceae; genus JACKIP01. The sequence continues at coordinate 3,555 of CAKZKV010000092.1, read as the reverse complement.
AGGTTTTTCAGGTTTTATGCCTCTTACGGAGAGGGCGCTCCCGACTTGCCTGCTTTAGAGGCTTGTCAGAAGTTATCCGGGCACATCAAATCCCTCTCAAAAGAACGGATAACGCAGGAATTTTTTAAAATCCTGATGGCAGGAAAAGTTATAGAGGTGCTGGAATTAATGAAACAATACAATGTATTGGAGGATGTTGTTGGTGGAGATTTGAGTGATCTTCAACGCTTGGTTTTAAGGCAAAAGGAATATAATCAGGTCGATCTGGACGCCAGATTATTCGCGCTGCTTCATAGGAAAGAAAACTTAATCAGTTCGTTCTTTGTGTTAAGCAACCAACAAAAAAAATTTTTGAATCAGTTGGATACATTGAAGACGGAATGGAGTTCTGGAAGTTCTGTGAAAGAGTTAATTTATCGGTATGGAAAAGATCTTTCCGTCCAATATATTCTTTTGTTTTATCCTGCCGAAAAAACAAGCGAAGCCATCAGGATTATCAACACATGGGAGGTGCCAAAAGCACCTGTGAATGGAGCGGATCTGCTTGAAATAGGAATTGATTCAGGAAAGGGAATGGGAAAATTGCTTTCTGAAATAGAAAAATGGTGGATTGAAAAGGATTTTATTCCCGATAAGGCAGAGTGTCTGAAATACCTCAAAACCTTACTCGGTTAGATCGTCCCATAATTCCTTAACTTTCCCAAAAAAGCTTGAAGAGGCAGGGCTATGCTTTTTGGCATTTTTGCCGCCAACACTTTTATCCAGCTCCCTGATAAGGTCTTCCTGCTTTTTATTGAGGTTCACAGGGGTTTCCACAAAAACATCAATAAACATATCGCCGCGGGACGATGAGCGCATCACAGGCATTCCCTTACCCTTCAGGCGGAATTGTTGCCCGGTTTGCGTGCCGGTTGGTATCTTGACCGAGGCTTTTTTGCCGTCAATAGTCGGGACTTCTATTTCGCCGCCAAGGGCTGCGGTGGTCATGCCAATCGGTGTCTTGCAGTACAGGTCCGCGCCATCGCGTTTAAAGAGTTTATGCGGCTTCACGCCGACAAGGATATACAGGTCTCCCGCGCCACCACCTCTCACGCCAGCCTCACCTTCACCGCTCAGACGAATTCTGCGGCCATGGTCAATTCCGGCGGGGATCGTGATTTTTAGTTTTTTCGTCTGGCGCAGGCGGCCTGTTCCACCACACTTTTTACAAGGATTACGAATGGAAGAGCCGGCCCCGCCGCAAGTCGAGCAGGTTTTTTCAATCGTAAAGAAGCCTTGCTGCATGCGGATACGACCAGAGCCGTTACAGGTTGGGCAGGTCTCAACGCCTGTGCCGTCCTCGGCGCCAGAGCCGTTACAGGCATCACAGCTTTCCTGTTTCGGGAGTTCAATGGTTGCTTCCTTGCCTTTGAACGCTTCTTCAAGGGTAACCTCATATGTGTACTGAAGGTCTGTGCCGCGCATCGGGCCGCTGCGGGAGCGTCCGCCGCCCATAAAATCACCGAAAACGTCTTCAAAAATATCGGAGAAATTGCCAAACGGAGCCCCGGCCCCGCCGCCTGCACCAGCACCTGCCATGCCTTGTTCATAGGCATCATGTCCAAAGCGGTCATAAGCCGCCCGTTTTTGCTCATCTTTTAAAGTGTCATAAGCCGCGCTGACTTCTTTAAATTTGGCTTCAGCTTCCGGATTATCCTTGTTCTGATCCGGATGGTATTTCATGGCCAGTTTACGGTAGGCTTTTTTGATCTCATCCTGTGAGGCGCTTTTATCAACGCCCAGAATTTTATAAAAATCGTCTGACATCGTTATTTCGTTTCTGCTTCTTTTGACCCGCGTTTCAGGAACCAATCTAAAAATCCTGTGCCGCGATGATTTGTTTTGTTATCGTTTTTTGCCTGTAAAGGCTGCTCTCTAGTCTGGCTTTGGTTGTATATTTCTATTTTCAGCAACGCATCATAGGCTTTTCGTTTTTCTGGTGTTTTTAGAGCCTCATAGGCTTCCATAACCGCCTGAAAGTGCTTGAAGGCAAATGTATTGTTACCGTTACGTTTATCCGGATGATAGTCCTTTAATTTCGCCAGGTAAGCCCGTTTAATTTCTTCCTGAGAAGCAAAGGGATCAATTTCCAGTATCTGGTAATAGTTGATGATTTTCATGCCGCACCAAGAGTAAGAGAGTGCCGGAAAATCGGCACTCAATATTAAAGGTATAGAAATCAGGCAGATTTTTTCTTGCCTTCTTTTTTGTCGCCTTCTTCTTCTTCAATTTCCAGTTCTGTGAAATCTGCATCCACAACATCTGCATCCAAAGATGCGTCTTTATCTGAAGAAGCATCTTCTGATTCGCTTGCCTCCTCTGCTGTGACATCAGACGCGTCCGCAGCTTGAGTTTCCTGTGATTTGCGATAGACAGCTTCGCCGATTTTCATGGATGCCTGCATCAGGGCAGAGGTTTTGTCCTTAATAGCATTGGCGTCATCCCCATCCAGAACGTCTTTCAGGTCTTTCAAGGCAGATTCTGTGGCGTTGCGATCATCGTCAGAAACCTCCGATCCGACTTCTTCCAGAGATTTCTCTGTCTGATGAATCATTGATTCGGCCTGATTGCGCGCCTCAATGACCTCTTTACGTTTTTTATCGGATTCAGCATTTTCTTCTGCTTCCTTGACCATTTTCTCGATATCTGAATCGGACAAGCCGCCGGAGGCCTGGATACGAATCTGCTGTTCCTTGCCTGTGGCTTTGTCTTTGGCAGAGACATTGACGATGCCGTTCGCATCAATGTCAAAGGTGACCTCAATCTGTGGAACACCGCGTGGGGCAGGCGGGATTCCCACCAGGTCGAACTGGCCAAGCAGTTTGTTATCTGCTGCCATTTCCCGCTCTCCCTGCGCAACGCGGATGGTCACAGCATTCTGGTTGTCTTCCGCTGTTGAGAAGGTTTGGGATTTTTTAGTCGGAATGGTTGTGTTCCTGTCAATCAGGCGTGTAAACACACCGCCCAGCGTTTCAATTCCCAGTGACAGCGGGGTCACGTCCAGAAGCAGAACATCTTTCACGTCACCTTGTAAAACACCGCCCTGAATCGCAGCACCATTGGCAACGACTTCGTCCGGGTTTACGCCTTTGTGTGGTTCCTTGCCAAAGAATTCCTTAACGGTTTCAATGACTTTCGGCATGCGGGTCATGCCGCCCACCATCACGATATCATGAATATCACCCGGTTTCAGGCCGGCATCTTTCAAGGCGGCTTTCAAGGGCTCAATCGTACGCTTGATAAGGTCTTCAACAAGGCTTTCCAGCTTGGCACGTGTCATTTTGACGTTCAGGTGTTTCGGACCGGAGGCATCTGCCGTAATAAAAGGCAGGTTGACTTCCGTTGACTGGGAGGACGAGAGTTCAATTTTGGCTTTTTCCGCAGCCTCTTTCAGCCGCTGCAATGCCATCGCGTCATCGCGCAGGTAGATGCCTTCCTGCTTCTTGAACTCGTCAGCCAGATGGTCGATCAGCCGCTGGTCCCAGTCGTCGCCGCCGAGGGGGGTGTCACCATGAG
>CAKZKV010000091.1 GCA_937124505.1 uncultured Alphaproteobacteria bacterium | reverse complement strand
GTGTTCTGAACCTGAAAGACCACGTTGAGAACCCATCACAAACACCTCTGAAAGACGGCGCAGTTCGTCTTGGTGCCGGTGGTGCTCTATTGGCCCTGCCATTCCTCTACGAAGTTCTGATTGATTCACAGACAAATGGTGCTGATGGTATGGCTTCACAGGTTATCCAGTTGCAAGGTCTGTCTAGAGATCGTACAGTTGGTTAATATCGATTTGATTATAATTTCAGAAAAGCCCGCTCTAATAAAGTGGGCTTTTTTTGTAATAAGCTGTAAATATGTCTTGTGACGGGCTTAAACCCCTTTATACTAGCGCCATGAGTAATTTTGAGCCATTGGGCCTGTCAGAAAGAACACTGAAAGCTGTCGAGGAATGCGGATATACGGATCCAACCCCGATTCAGACAAAAACGATTCCTTCCATCCTTATGATGCGGGACGTGATCGGCCTTGCGCAAACAGGAACAGGGAAAACGGCTTCTTTTACATTGCCGATGATTGATATTCTTTCAGACGGGCGCGCGCGTGCGAAAATGCCGCGTTCTCTCATCCTTTCACCGACCCGCGAACTTGCGGCACAAATCTCTGAAAACTTCAAGACCTATGGGAAATACCACAATTTGAGTATGGCATTACTGGTTGGCGGCGTTTCGATGGGAGATCAACTCAAGAAACTGGAAAACGGCGTGGATGTCCTGATTGCGACCCCCGGTCGTTTGATGGATTTGTTTGAACGGGGCGCGATTCTCCTGACTGATATCAAGATTTTCGTGATTGATGAAGCGGACCGGATGCTGGATATGGGGTTTATTCCGGATATCGAAAAAATTGCCTCTTTCTTGCCATCATCCCGTCAAACACTCTTGTTCTCGGCAACCATGGCGAAAGAGATTAAAAAACTGAGTGAAAAATTTCTTTCCAACCCGAAAGAGATCAGTGTCGCACCGCCAGCCTCCCCGGCGGAAACGGTCAGACAAAGCATTACTTATACAACGCCCCGTAAAAAGAAAGACACTTTATATCAATTAATCAATGAGGAAGATGTCAAAAACGCGTTTGTGTTTTGTAACCGCAAGAAGGACATTGCCGGTGTCAAACAATGGCTGGCGAAGAAGGGGCTGAATGTCGGCGAAATTCACGGGGACATGACCCAGTCCATCCGCACAAAAACTCTGGAGGCCTTCAAACAAGAGGAAAACACGTTTCTGGTATGCA
>CAKZKV010000090.1 GCA_937124505.1 uncultured Alphaproteobacteria bacterium | reverse complement strand
ATTCAAAAAATTTTTTAAAATTCACAATCTTTTTTTTGGAAGAAAAAATTTTCACCGAGACCAAAGACGAGGAAAAAATCACGGGTGACACAGCCTTTGCTCTGGCGGTCGCAGGATTCGGACAACTCCTGAAAAACGACAAGTACATGAGTGACTTTGGTTATAAGGACGTCCTGAAACTGGCGCAGAAAGGAAAAGGAACCGATCCGTTCGGTTACCGCGCCGAGTTTATCAACCTTGTCCGTCTGGCTGAAACTCTGGATGATGAATAATATAGCGCCCATCGGAAGCGTGGCAATTCAGAAATATCTGGATTGCCACGTTTCCATTCTGCTCCTCGCAATGACAATTAGAAAAAGGAACAAAAAATGAAAAAGATTGCATCTTATATCCCCTTTTTATTTCTTATAGCTTTTATTGCACACCCTGCCTTTGCCCTTTCCTGCATACAGCCAAGCCTGGAAAGAGAACTGACGCAGGCGGATATTGTCTTTCACGGCAGCGTCCTGAAAGTAGAAGGCTCAAAAGTCGGGGATACGGTTAATAAGATAACCGTCCTTGTTGAAACTCCGATCCTGAATGTTGAAGAAGGAGATCTTATCACCATTTATCATCACCACTGGATGCAGCGCTCCAAAGACTGGGAAGAAACGGACGGAGAAGAACGCCACGGCATTTTCGCCCTTAAAAAAATAGAAGATACAGAACCCTATTTCGGGACGAAGCTAGCTGGCGGCGCTTATGTGATTGGTATGTGTGAGTCTCTCTATTTTGAAGAGACAAAAGAAAACCTTGATCTATTAGAAACGCTGGATCCGGCCAGCAAAATCTAGCCGTCCTGATTTTTTCTTCCTGCTATGGTGTTCTTCATGTTAAAACAGATCATCATGGAGGACTTACAAGATTGTTTGCTGCCGGGAAAAATACTCCAAATCCATATTGGACAAACGGACGAAATTTTTAACAAAGTGGCGGCCCAAACGCTTTGCGATACCATCACGAAACTTATTGCCTCCGGCATTGACACGCCGAACCTGACTCTTGCCCGCGGCAATACACAAACGGGCATTTATCAATTGATCTCACAGACGCCGGACATGCTGAGTATTTTGTCACGGGCGCGTTTTTTCCAACTGGATGAAATCCTGGATGCCCCTAAAAGCTTTCGCGACTTTACAGAGGCTGAAATCCTCCGCGCTGTATTTGACGGCAACATACCACCGGATCGCTGGCATTATTTTGACACGTCCATGTCCCCGGAAGAGGCTTGCGATGCCATGCGCAGTAAACTGACATTGTATGGGGGGCTACACATCGCCTTTTTAGGGCTGGGCGCGGAAAACGACGACCATTATGCGCTGGTGCGTGGGGGCATTTCTGTTGATGCGGATATCATTTCTCCAGAATTATCGGAAGGTATCAGAAATTCCTATAAAGGATATCTTGGGAAAGACCAGACAAGAAGCACCTCTGTACCAACACACGGCCTGTCCCTTGCCCACGGCGCCATGCCTGATCATATTATCATAAGTGCCAAAGGAGCGGGCAAGGCAGATCCCGTTTTTAACATGCTCTGCACAAACCGCGATCCGAATGAAGCACCGGACATCTCAACCACTTTCCTGCGCGACCGGGAAAACGTCACGCTTATCCTTGACCGTGATGCCGCTGAAAAAATAAAACATGAACGCGCCTTGCTGCCAGCCCGGTCTGAAATATTTGAATATACACAATAAGAACAAATGTACTATATTCCTGCTCATATCCCGGATATAACATGTCAGTGATTAATTTCTCCTTCGACCACACACCGCAATACGTTTTATTGTACGCCATCCTTTTCATGATGTTTTTGGCGGACATCCAGATATTGCCGATTTTTCTGGATTTGAATGTCATGATGGTTTTCTCTCTGGCGTGTATCTATTACTGGGCGATTTATCATCCAAGCCTGATGCCGACGTGGCTCCTGTTCACACTGGGTATTCTAAAAGACCTGCTAAGCGGACTGCCTTTCGTGGGCTTAAGCTCCATGGTTTTTATCTGCGTCTTCCTGATCATCAAGCAGCAACGGGTTTTTCTGTCCGGGCAGAATTTTTTTATGATCTGGGCGGGATATATTTTTGTGACGGCAGCGACCTGTCTGATCTTCTGGGCGTTTCTGTGTCTGTACCTCTTCACATTCGCACCGTTTCAAAGTTTTGTGATTGAAGCGCTGATCATGGTTCTGGCCTTTCCTCTTATTGTGGCGTTTATGGGACTTCTTCATAAATTTTTACCCTTTGCCTCCCAGGACAAAGCACCGATATAATAGGCCCCGCGATTATGAACGACCTGATTAAAGATAAAGAAAAACGCAGTCTCAAATTTACGCGCCGCGCCTTCATACTGGGCGGCCTGCAAGTTGGAATTCTCGGTGTTTTGGGAACACGTCTGGCCTGGCTGCAGGTTGTGGAGGGGCAAAAATACCGCACTCTGGCGGAACAAAACCGCATTAACGTCAAGCTTCTCGCCCCGGAACGCGGGGAAATCACAGACCGTTTCGGTGTGCCTCTGGCCATTAACCAGCAGGATTTCCGTGTGCTGGTTCTGCCCGAACAGGCCGATGACATTGAAGCGGCTCTCCAGAAGCTCTCAAAATATATTGACCTTGACGAGCGTGATATACAGGAAACGATCAAAAGCGCCAAAAAAAGTGCGCGGTTTGTTCCCATTGAAATCAAGAGCGGGCTTAGCCGTCGGGATATCTCAAAAATTGAAGTCAGCCTGCCGGACCTCCCGGGTATTTTGACGGATACCGGCCAGCGCAGAACATATCCTTTCAAGGAAGCCACCGCGCATCTGGCCGGATATGTCGGCGCGGTTTCCGAAGATGATATGCAAGAGGAACACGGCAACCCCGTTCTGACCTTGCCGGGGTTCAAAATAGGAAAATCCGGAATTGAGAAGCTGTTTGACCCGGTCTTAAGAGGTCATGCCGGGCAGGCGGAAATGGAGGTCAATGTGGTTGGCCGTGAAGTGCGGAAACTGAACGAAGTCAAAAGTACGTCCGGCCAGCGTATTACCCTGACGATTGATGCGGAACTACAACGTTTTGTGCAGCGCAGACTGGACGAAGAGCAAAGTGCTTCTGCCGTGATTATGGACATCCATACCGGCGCAATTTACGCCATGGGTTCCTCTCCCTCTTTTGACCCGAATTATTTTGTGAACGGAATTTCCCTCGAGCAATGGGAAGAAATCCAGTCCAACCCCTCCTACCCGCTCAATAACAAAGTCCTGACCGGGCAATACCCTCCCGCCTCGACGTTTAAAATGATTGTGGCACTGGCTTTGCTCGAAGACGGCGTTGCGACCAGTAAGACAACAACCTTTTGCCCCGGTTCTTATAAACTTGGCAAAGACAAATTTCACTGCTGGAAAAAATGGGGACACGGCTATATGAGCGTTGTCAGCGCCATTGAAGAATCATGTGACGTTTACTTTTATGAGCTCTCAACACAACTCGGCATTGATAAAATTGCCGAAATGGCACAGCGCTTTGGACTGGGGCAAAAAACAGGAATTGAAGCCATCAATGAAAAAAGTGGCCTGATCCCAACAAAAAAATGGAAAGAGGCCCGCTTCGGGGAAAGCTGGCAGCCGGGGGAAACCGTCGTTGCCAGTATCGGCCAGGGCTATGTGTTG